>QWPB01000163.1 GCA_003671275.1 Planctomycetota bacterium
CGACAAGTGTGAGGTCGGTTTGTGAGAAGGAGCGTTTTAGCACGCGGGCGAAGCGGAGCTTCGGGGATATGCGGTCCCAAGCCGGAGCTTGGGACCGAGGGGGGCGGGCGGCTTATTCAGACGAGTATACGCAAAAAGCCCCAGTGGGGATCACCGGGGCTTTTGGGGTTTCTTGGGTTACTTCTTCTCGAACTCGGCGTCGATCACGTTGTCGTCTTTGCCGCTGCTGCTGGCTCCGTCGGGGGCGGGGTCACCAGTGGGGTTACCCCCACCGCTCGCCGCTTGGGCCGCTTCGTACATGTGCTTCGACAGAGCGTGGGTCGCCTGTTCCAGGTTCTCCACAGCGCTGTTGATCGCAGCCACGTCCTCGCCCTTGGCGGCTTCGTGGACTTTCGTCACAGCCGCTTCGATGGCGGTCTTGCTGGCTTCGTCCAGCTTGTCGCCCAGTTCCTTGACCTGCTTTTCGGTCGAGTAGGCCAGGTGTTCGGCCTTGTTGCGGGCTTCGGCCAGTTCCTTCTTGGCCTTGTCGCTGGCGGCGTTGAGTTCGGCTTCCTTCTGCATCTTCTCGATCTGCTCTTTCGACAGACCGGACGACTGCTTGATCTCGACCTTGTGCTCCTTGCCGGTTCCCTTGTCCTTGGCCTTCACGTTCAGGATGCCGTTCACGTCGATGTCGAAGCTGACTTCGATCTGCGGCGTCCCACGTGGGGCCAGTGGGATCCCTTCCAGGTTGAACTGGTCGAGCAGACGGTTGTCGTTGGCCATCGGGCGTTCCCCCTGGAACACGCGGACGGTGACGGCGGTCTGGTTATCGGCAGCTGTGGAGAAGGTCTGGCTCTTGGTGGTGGGGATCGTCGTGTTGCGTTCGACGAGGGCGGTCATCACGCCCCCTTCGGTTTCGATGCCGAGGGAGAGCGGGGTGACGTCGAGGAGTACGACATCCTTCTTATCACCAGTGATGATGGCCCCCTGAACGGCGGCCCCGATGGCGACGACTTCGTCCGGGTTGACGCCCTTGTGCGGCTCCTTGCCCTGGAAGATTTTCTTGACCAGCTCCATGACCATCGGCACGCGGGTCGAACCGCCGACGAGGACCACTTCATCGATCTGCGACGGCGAGAGCTTGGCGTCCTTCAGAGCCTGCTCGACTGGGCGACGGCAGCGTTCGACGAGCGGGTCGATCAGCTTCTCGAACTGCGACCGCGTGATGTTCAGCTGCAGGTGCTTGGCCCCGCTGGCATCGGCACAGATGAACGGCAGGTTGATCTCGCTGTTCTGAGCGGACGAGAGTTCCTTCTTGGCCTTTTCGGCAGCTTCGCGGAGCCGCTGCAGAGCCATCGCGTCCTTGCGGAGGTCGATGCTGTTCTCCTTCTGGAAGGAGTTGGCGATGTGGTTGATGAGGACTTCATCGAAGTCGTCACCGCCCAGGTGGGTATCGCCGTTGGTCGCGAGGACTTCGATCGAGCCCTCTTCGACTTCCAGAACCGACACGTCGAACGTCCCGCCCCCGAGGTCGAAAACGCAGATCTTCTCTTCCTTCTTCTTGTCGAGGCCGTACGCCAGAGCCGCAGCAGTGGGCTCGTTGATGATCCGGCAGACTTCGAGGCCGGCGACCTGTCCGGCGTCCTTGGTGGCTTGCCGCTGGGCGTCGTTGAAGTAGGCGGGGACGGTGATGACGGCCTTGTTGACCTTGTGCCCGAGGTAGTTCTCGGCAGCGTCCTTGAGCTTCATCAGCACGCGGGCCGAGACTTCCGGCGGGGTGTACTGGCGGCCGTTGATGTCGACCTTCACGTACTCTTCGCGGCCGCCGATGACCTTGTAGGGGACGATCTTCTCTTCCGATTCGACTTCGGAGTGCCGCCGTCCCATGAAACGCTTGATCGAGTAGATCGTGTTCTTGGGGTTGGTGACCGCCTGCCGCTTGGCCGGGTCGCCGACGAGGATGTCCCCCTTGTCGGTAAAGGCGACCACGCTGGGGGTGGTCGGGTAACCTTCCTGGTTGGGGATGACCTTGATTTCGCCCCCCTCCATGACCGAGACGCACGAGTTGGTCGTGCCGAGGTCGATGCCGATGATTTTTTCGCTGACAGCCATGGTGGACTCCTGGGGAGCCTAGGGGTTAGGGCCTAGGGCTAAGGGCCAGAGGGTGATGTAGTGACCCGTTGACGGGACGACAAAGCCGTATTGCAAAGAGAATGCCAGACCCCAACGAAAAGAAACATGTGTTCGTTACCTACTGCTGCAAAACAGTTTGTGAATCATGTCGATTTACAGAACCATCCCCTTCGCCAAAACGGCAGACGCCACATCGAACCGGCAAACCTCGTGTGGCGCAAAAATGGCAGTTGGCAGAAGAGGCCAGAGACTAGGGGGCACGTCGGTCCCTTGGTGAAACCGCTTCTGAATTCAATTTCAGTCCCCACAGGCCAGCGGGGCCTACTCAAAAAAGCATATCCCCCACGCCAGGGTGCTGCGAGCTGAGGTTGCCGGAGCTTGACCGTTGCTGTCAGAATCGTCCGCGTGAAAACCGAGAATCGAAGACGGGAGAACGCGATGCGACAAAGTCTACTGTGGGGGATGGTTGTCTGGGCGGTCATCGGAGCTGGTGTTCAAGCGGCCGAGCCCGCATTGCGTCAGCCGGTAGATGGTCCCTTCCTTCCCGAACCCGCGTTGCCGGGTGGGATCGTGAAGCCGCTGTATGCGGCGGATGCTTCCGAGCTGAACCAGGCCCGGATTCACGAAGCGGAGCGGTACAACACCGCTGGAAACGCGGGAACAAAACTGCTGAATACACTGAACATCCACAACCCGTCGATCGAGGTGCATCTGGCAACCGATCGGGCGAAGACCGGTACGGCGGTGATCGTGGCTCCCGGAGGGGGACACAAAATTCTATGGGTCGGTCCCGAGGGATACGACACGGTGCCATTCTTTGCCCAGCATGGCGTGTCGACGATTGTGCTGCGACATCGCTTGCGGGTGGATGGGTATGAGCCGACCACGGATGCCGTGAACGATGCGTTTCAGGCGATTCGGCTGGTCCGAGCACATGCTGCCGCATGGCAATTGGACCCGGCCCGAATTGGAATCATCGGATTTTCGGCAGGGGCCGAACTGTCGGGCCCCACGGCACTGTTCTTCGAGGAATATGCGAAGCAGCATCAAAATGAGAGTGACCCCCTGCGGACGGTGTCACCGCGTCCGGACTTTGTGGGCCTGGTCTATCCCGGTCCGACGCCGTTTACCAAGTTGCCCGACACGTTGATCCCTGCGACTGTGCCACCAAGCTTTCTGGTCTGTCCGGGATCGGGCGACCAGAACCATGCCTTGTGGGCGACCGACTATTTCACGGCAATGCTCAAGCGAAAGGTGCCCAACCTGGAGATGCATATCTATGGGCGGGGCACGCATGGAGGGGCCATGAGCCCGCGCGATGGCATCCCGTTTGGCACGTGGCAGGAACGGTATATCGATTGGCTTCGAGACCTGGGGTTCCTGAGCCCGCCAGGCAGCGACACCCAGGCCGCCCGAGATGTGGCGGATTATGCTCGCAAACAGCCCCGTCCGTAGCGAATCATTCACGGCGACCTCACGCGCACGTCCGTACACTTTTGAAATATTGAAAATCCTGCGTTTGAACGCAGAAAATCCTTGAAGTGACCGAGCGTGTCCGGTTAGTCTCTCGGCCATTGTGAAACGGGTGTCCGTGTGGCAGCCGTCGTTGAGCGAAACGGAATTCGCCCTTCTCTGGAGTGCTCACGGATGAGCCGACTGCGCTTGTTTCGTCCCGAGGGATCGCCATCTTCGGATGCCCCGCGAACCCTTTCGTTTTCGTTCTATGCTCCCCTGATCCGGGCTCAACGAGCCTTGGCCAAAAGCCGTGGTCAGCAAACAGCCGTGCATCCCATCGTCCGGACGATCACAACCGTTCCGGGACCGATGGCTGTGATTTGCCCGGATGGCCAGCGTCTGCCGGTGCGGTCCGCCCCCTCGCTGTTCGTCCGTCGTTTCGATCTAGCCAGTGAGTAGTCGCCGCACGTGAGGCCCGAATGTCGTCGATTCGTCGCATCACGGAACTGCCCGCGCTGCCCCTGCGGCTGGCGGACTCGCATAAGGGAACTTACGGGCGGGTGCTGCTGATCGGCGGAAGCGCGGGAATGAGCGGGGCCGCCGCGCTGTCTGGGCTGGGGGCGTTACGCGGCGGAGCTGGACTGGTGTATGTCGCCACGCCGTGTTCAGTCGCTTCGATCGTCGCCGCCATTGAGCCCTCCTATCTGACAATCCCGCTCCCCGAAGATGAGCGGGGCCGGATCGCTCTGGAGGCGCTGGAGACTTTACAGCCGCACTGGCTCGCGGCCGATTGTGTCGCGGTCGGGCCCGGGCTGGGTCAGTCCGATGAACTGCGTTTGCTCCTGGCGCAGATTCTGCAAACCACGGTAAGTCCCTGCGTGCTGGATGCCGATGCCCTGAACCTGCTGGTGGGGCATGAGGACTGGTTAGCGGGGGCGGGACCGCGCCTCCTGACGCCTCATCCCGGCGAATTTGCCCGCCTGACCGGGCGGACCATTGCGGAGGTCCAGTCACGCCGTGAAGAGCTGGCGCTGGCGTTTGCCCGTAAAAACCAGGTCACACTGGTGTTGAAAGGGGCAGGGACGGTCATCACCGATGGCGAGCGGGTTCATATCAACACCACCGGGAACGCGGGTATGGCGACCGGGGGAACCGGAGATGTTTTGACGGGGCTCCTGGCAGCTTTATGTGCTCAGCAGATGCCCGCTTTCGAAGCCGCCTGTCTGGCGTGTCACTTACATGGACTGGCGGGTGATCTGGCGGCAGAAGAGTGGAGTCAGCCAGGGATGATGGCCTCCGACCTGCCGCGTTATTTGGGCCGGGCGTGGCAGCAGGTATGGCATCCGTCACAGTAGTGCGAACCCCGCCAGGAAGCGGTCGTTTCTGCTGACCAATACCAATGTGGAAAGCAGGGCTTGCGGCGTCCCGCAGGCTTACTTGCGAGCCTGAATCTGGGCCAAGGCTGCATCATTGTGAACGCGAGCGTGACGGGCTTCCATCACAGCGCTTTGGAACCGTTCAGGACGCGACACCCCAGCCAAGGTCGCAAGAAGAGCCCCCTTGGCGTCTCGCAATTCGATATCCCCGGCCTTGTGAAAGGCTTGCCCCGGCACCACGCGAATCGTGACCGCAGCGATCTGGCTGAGATCCACTCGCCGGATCAGACGGCCACCAATGGATTTGCGGATTTCAACTCCGCGATTCGTGAGGAGATATCGGTCCCCGGTGACCTTGGTCAGCAGGTAGAGGGCTGCACCAGCCGGAGCCAGCGGCAAACCAAACAGAATACAGGACAGCTTGACCCCAGCCACCCGGACGGGAAGTGAGTCGCAGATCTTTCCGATGATTCTGCCAGGCCACGTGGCGGCAACCGACGGATAAATGATCTCGATAATCCGATCCAGCCCCGCACTCACTCCCGCGATCGGTTGCGATTGAGTTACGACAGCCACGATCACCTCACCAGCAAACAGACACACCGGGAGCCGCATCGCCCCCGGCAGAAGAGAGAAAGTACCAGACGCCCGACCGGGATGCCACCGAGGACCAGTCCGTTCCCGGAGTTGGGGCGTTGGGGAGGCCCACACGGCGTCATGGCCCGCTGGGGCTCTCTGACTGCGGCACCTCAGGAATTTCCGACGATGGTTTGGCCTCAGAACGAGGAACGGGCACCACCACCGGACGGAGGAAGCCCCCCTCCAGATTCAGAATGCGTTGCCCCATCATGCGGGCTTCCTGGGCGTTATGCGTCACGTACAGAGCTGCCACCCGGGTTTCTGTCTGCACCTGGTTCAAGAGGGCGCGCATCTCGAGTCGCGTTGCCTCGTCGAGCGAGCTAAACGGTTCATCCAGCAGGAGAACCTGGGGCTCGGCAGACAACGCCCGACCAATGGCGACCCGCTGCAACTCCCCCCCGCTGAGCCCCAGAACCGAGCGGCCCCACAGGGCTCGAATCCCCAGCAACTCACCCCACTGCTCACAGCGGGAACGGTAGACTTTGGCCGATGTGCCCGCCATCCGGGGGGCGAACTCCAGTTGTTCCCG
Organism: Planctomycetota bacterium; assembly: GCA_003671275.1. Taxonomy (GTDB): domain Bacteria; phylum Planctomycetota; class Planctomycetia; order Planctomycetales; family Planctomycetaceae; genus TH-plancto1. The sequence goes on from QWPB01000163.1 coordinate 6,115, forward strand.
GACGGACAGATGGGGAAACAAGGCCAGATCCTGAGGCACATATCCGATGCGGCGGTCAGCGGGATCCCAGCGGGTGACATCGACCCCGTTCAACATGACACGTCCGGCATCCAGGGGCCGAAGACCGCAGATCACTTCGATCAGTGAGGTCTTACCCGCCCCCGATCGGCCCATCAGTGCCACGGACTCGCCCGCATCGACATAGAGATTCAGGTCGTGCAGCCGCAGCAATCCCGCTGTGAATCCGACACCCGTGAGTTCGATCATACCCGCCCCCCCAGACCAAACAGCCGTAGGGCCACGAGGGTCAGTAATGCGACGGCCAGCAGGAACAGCGAGGTTGCGACAGCGGCCCCCAGGTCTCCATGATTCAGTTCCAGGAAGACCGATGTAGAGAGCACTTCCGTGCGAAAGCGAGTGGCTGAAGCAAAGACCAGGATTGGACCAAATTCGCCGACCGCCCGGGCCCAGGCCACCACAAATGCGGTAAACAGTCCTCGCCCCGCCTGCGGCAGGACGACATACCGAAACACCTGATACCGCGAACACCCCAGCGTGCGGGCCACCTGTTCCGTTCGTACGGGCAACATGTCAAACGTGGTCCGCAATGTTCGGACGGCCAATCCACAAATCACCGTGAACTGCGCCAGGATGATCGCCGGGACTTCGTAGGTCACCCGCCAGCCGAACGTCTGCTGAAGCCAGGCCTCAAGCTGCCATTCCCCGATTCGTACATGAAACAAGATGAGCAGGCTCAACCCCATCACCAGGGGCGGCAGGACCAGCGGAATATCCACGAGCAGATCGACCAGCACGCGCCCCGGAAACCGGAATCGCGACAACAGATAGGCCAATGGAGTCGCCACCCAGACCGCAATCACGGCGGCGACGGTACTGGTCAGGAAGGTGAGCCTCGCGGCAGCCTGCGTTTCGGGCTGCTGGACGATCCGATGAAAATCGTCGGGAGCGACGTAACGCAGATCCGCTCCCAGGAGGGCCGCCAGCAGCAGGACGTAACTCCCCCCAACAACAAACAGCGTCACCACAAAACACGCATCGCGCAACCCGCGTCCACGACGCGGCAGAAGTGCGGAAGGAGGGGGGGGCGCCAATCGACTCATCGTTGAACACCCTCCACGGGAGAACACACCGACCCCATTTGCCACCCGTCCCATTCAGTGTGTCATGTGAAAGTGATTTCTACGAGTCGTTCTTCGCGGAGCAACGCAGATTTCAAACAACCACTCGCGACACTCGCCTAGAATCAGGGCAAGGACGCGGGAGGAAGGAATCCGTGTTCCCGATAAATCTTCCCACCCTGCTCCGCAGCTCCCAGATACCGAGCGAATCTAAGGGATTCGTCCGATTGTGACGAATGCTTCAGGATTCCAACGGCAACGTCGCAGTACAAGTCGTTGAATTCGGGCAATTCCAAGGCTCGCAATTCGGGGTTCTTCCTCAGCAGCAGTTCGTAAACGATGGCGGCGTCGGTCGCTCCGATCTGCAAGGCGTGCAGGGCCTCGATCACGGTGGGTTGAAGAATCAGGGAAGATTCGAGACCCGTCCATTCGCCGCGCCGGGTGAGATGTTCGCGAACGATTCGACCAATGGCCGCCACCTCGGGGTCTCCGATGGCGACACGGGCCCCAGAGGTCGTCAGCGATTTCAGAGAGGGGATCGCCTCGGTCCGTCGGGCCGAGACCGCCAGCACAATTTTCATGCGCCCCAGCGGAATCGACTCACCCGCCAGCAGTTGCTGTTCTCGGGCGATGGCGATGTAGCTGTCATCCGCAGGCACATAGAGATCGCCCACGTGACTGATGGCCGTCCCCGACAGCAGCGATTGCGAGGCCCCCAGCACCAGCTGGATTTTCACGCCCGTGGTTTTCTCGTACTCAGCTGCGACGGATTCCAGCACTTGCCGGTTACTGGCCGCACACAGTACGACCAGCGGAGTCCGGGCGGGCAGTGTCCGGGGGAACTGCGAAACCATGGGACTGCGCAGGAGCAGAATCGCCGCACACAGCACCACGCCTGAAATGATCCCCGCCAGCCCAATCCGGTTCACGGTGTTCCCTACTTCTTCAACAGCTCCGGAACCAGCTTCTTGACATCCGCCATGGAGGTGGTGATCGCAACGACCACTCCTGTCCGGTCCACGATCAGCATGGTCGGCAGGGCCACAATGCCATAGGTCAACGCCGCATCTCCCTCCATGCCGCCGTTGTCATGGATATGGGACCAGGGCACTTTGTACTGCTGGAGATATTCCTGAATCGGGCCCCCGGGATTATCCAGGCAGACCCCCTGCACTTCGAAGCCGCTGGCTTGCTGGGCCTTGTAGAGTTCGATCAACGAGGGCAGATCTTGAGTGCAGGGACCACAGTAGGTCGACCAGTAGGTAACGACCAGCACTTTACCTCGATGCACACCTGGGTCGTACGCGCCCCCGGACAGCAGCGGACCGGTCAGACCGAGCTTCTTGCCTTTCAGACTCAATCGGGCCAGTGAGCCTTTCGCCCGGGCGGCAATCCGGCTTTCCGGGTGGTCCGCAAGAATCATCTGATACCACTTGGCAGCCTCTGGTGCCCGGGCACTCAAGTCATGCGTGATGGCCAGCTGCAGCAGAGCATCGGGCCGGTCGTCGGCTTTCGGGAATTGGGAGGCAAACTCTTCGAGTGATTTGAGGAGGCTCTCCTGAATCTTCTGTCGATCCGCTTCCGCAGCGGACTGGAGATCGAGCGAGTATGCCGTCAACAGCCGACGAAAGATGATGAACGGATAGATCGGATCTTTGGGGGTCTTGGAGTACGCCGTCTCCATGCGGGTCAACTCCGCCAGCCCATTGGCGTAAGCCCCAATCTGCGTGGCGGCAAAGATCCCTTCAATCAATTGACGCCGCCAGCTGTCTTTCTCATCGGGGGTATCGGAAGCCTCAACCAGACGGGCCATGTATTGGAAGCGCGCGTTGTGGTACTTCTCGACATCGGCGGCGGTGGCTCCGGCTCCGGGCTGGCCCTGATCCAGCTTCTGAATCGCTTCGAGTAGTTCCTGCACTTCCGGTTTCAGACCGCCGCTGGTGTCCGCGTTCGCCGTGGTGGGGGGGGTGGCATTGTGCTGAAAGAGGCTGCCCCCTTCGGCAACAAACGAGTCCTCTCCTTCGACGGGACGCGGCATCACGGTCAGCCGCCAGGCATTTCCGATGCGGAGGATTTCCCCCAGATGAACAGACCCGGTGTCAGTTCCGTTTTGGACAATGGCGATCGCATTTTCGTAAGCGTACAGATCCTGAGTGCTGCGTCCCGCTTCCGCCGGAATCATGTAGGGCATGGAACAGTTGAACTGCAACCACTTGGTCGTTGGCTTCAGGAGCTTGGATTGCTGCCGGATATCGGACAGTAACCTCTCCGCATTGGCGACCCCTTTGAGGGTATTGGCGGCAGCCGTCTTGTCGACTCCGGCAGCTGTCAGATCCTCGCTGGTCACCAGCAGTGGTTTGAGGATGCGGGGGTCGCCTGTCACCAGGGCACGGACAGCCTCCATGGACACTTCTTCCGCCGAAATGACCATCCATTTATCGATGATCCCGTCCTTGTTATTGTCGGTGCCCCAACGGGTTCCTCCGGTGTTCAGCCAGCGGTACTGATCGATTGTGACCGCAGCCTTGTTGCCCGTGGTATCGAGTTCACGATAGACCTCGATCCCATCCTTGTAGTAGCGGTATTGGTCAATGGACTGGTTGCCATCCACATCCAGAAATCGGCGGATGACCTGACCTTGAGGCCCGGTAACAACGAAACCGTTCCCCTTGCCGATCGTGGTCAGCTCGACCTTGCACTTGCCCCAGTCAGCCTTATCCGGAGTATCAATGTCGACCGCATGAGCCGGACGGTATCCACCCAGGATGGTTTCGGCTCCTGGGGTCACTGGTTTCTGAGCAAATCCCCAGGAACCCAGGCAGAGGGCGAACGCACCGGCATAACAGACCGCGCGCGAAACGAACAGACGGCGAACCATGAACCAACCCTCCGTGACAAACTGTTTCGCGTGCATCCGAATGCGAAACGAGACGCCAACCCCTGTTGTGCGTTGTGGGGAAATTGTAGGCGGAGGAGTCCGGGTCTCGAAAGGCCAAGCGCGGATGCACCCGGCTCCGACGGAATCCAACACAACAGGCCACGACACCTTGCCGGTGTGGCGGCGGTTGTCATTGTCGGAGGCTGCCGGTCACATGCGGACGACTACACCCCAATCAACCGGCGGATCTCCGGATCGATCAAGCTGGTGGCCACGTGTTTGGCCGGGCTAAAGTCGTGGTGGCGGCTGTGCTGGTGCGGAACGGAGATGATATGGGCTCCGGCCTCAGCAGCTGCGCGGGTGCCCGCCTGGCTATCTTCCAGGACCAGCATCTCGTGCGGCTGAACGCCGATTCGTTCGGCAGCTTTCAGGTAAATTTCAGGGTTGGGTTTACCATGGGTGACATCCTCGGCGGTCAGCTTCATTGGAAACCGATCCGTCAGGTCAAACGCTCCCAACATCCGGTGCAGGTATTCGCGATCCGAAGACGTGGCAACCCCCTTGGGCAACCCGCGCTGTTCAATCCAGCCCAACAGCTCAAACAGGCCCGGCATCGTGCATAGATGTGTTTCCAGATAGCCATCGAAGATCGATTCCGATTCGGCCTGCAGTTCATCAATGGAGTCGGACAGCTCCATCATTTCGATCATGGCCGCGAAGGCTTCCCTCGCCCGACGCCCCATCATCTGGTTGAAAAGGGCCTGTGTCGCCACCTTGCCACGGCGGCGCAACAGCTCGTGCCCCGTCATGTGAAACACCTCTTCGGTGTTCACCATCAGACCATCCAGATCAAAGACCACTGCACGAATCGGAGAGGACACGAACCGCTTCCCTGGGATTGGAATAGACCATCAATTGCCGCCCGGCGGGTCGGGATTTTGACGGCGAGCCCGCCTTGCGGCAAGCGGGGACTACTTTGGCGCCAGATGCTTGTCGAACCAGTCAGCGAGCGTCACCGCATCCTTGCCCATCTCGGGCCAACCGTGGGCGGCCCCCGGCTTGACGACGAGTTCGGCAGTCACGCCCGCAGCCTTGAGTTTTTCGATAATCAGCTCCGCCTGCTGGATCGGGACCAGCTTGTCGGCGTCTCCATGAATGATCAGCGTGGGGGGATCGTCACTGGTGGCGTGATTGACGGGCGAGATGCTCCGTCCGATGGTGAGAATCCGCTCTTCGTCCGTGATCGGAAGGAACGAGCGAGTCTTCAGGTCGAACTCATGGAAATCGAACGGTGCCCGGAAATCTTTCAGCACGCCACGCCCGATTGCGTTCTCGCCCGGCTGACCATAGTTCAGAAAGTCGGTCGGCGGGAAGAAGCAGGCCACAGCCTGAACGCGGCTCGATTGACGATCGACAGGATCTTTGGATTCGGGATTCCCGGCAGTCCCGGCGGTTCCCTGCATCAATGACAGATGCCCCCCGGCAGAGGCTCCGGTGATGCCGATTCGCTGGGGATCGATCTGGTACTGCTCGGCCCGACTGCGGATAAACCGCACCGCGCGATGCATGTCTTCCAGAACCTCCGGAATCGTAAACTTGGGCTGGCTGCCATGAACCACCGCAATGACGGTGTAGCCACGTTTCAGATACTCCTGAATGGCTCCGACATGGACGCCTTCATGAGCGGAATACCACCCCCCGCTGACACACCAGACAATGGCCGCCCCGTTGGCGTTTTGCCGGGGCTGAAAGACATCCAGCGTCAGCGCGGTCCCGAACTTACGCCCGTAGATCACATCTTCCGTACGGGTAAACGCCTCTTCCGCACAAAGCGGCTGGAGCCCCAGATACAACAGACAGACCCACAGTACGCAGTGACGAATCATGGCACAGGCTCTCGGTTAGGTAGGATCGATCGTCCGAAGTTTACCACGTGGAGTACGATTGATCGATTCGCCGATGGTTCGCTTACCGCTCACGTGTCGCGTCGATCACTTCCTGCAACTTCATCCGTATCAGAGTCAGCTGTCCCCCCTGAGCCTTGCCGTCGGACCGCTGCAGCGCCGATTCAAACAGGCAGAGAACCGTTCCATTCGGCAGGTAAGCCAAGTCGCAATATCCGGATGGACCCCGTTCCAGGGACACTCGTCTTGACCAGTGGGCACCGTCATCATGACTGATCTGGATCGACAGATTCCGGCGAGGCAGGCTTTTTCCTGAACCTTTGACTTCCTCGCCGGTGGGTGCGGGCGGCGCTGCGTCCGAGGAGTCTGGCCCGACATGAATCAGGCAATGCTTGTCCGATTGCTCCACGCTGATCAGTCCGGCCATGCAGACCGGTTCGAACAAGGCCGGTTCAAAGACCGGTGCCGACCACTGGTCATAGCCATTCGGACTGCGACTGATCAGACGGCGATGCCGGACTGACTCGTTGCGAATGCTCAACAACAGCCCCCCATTGCTGAGTTCGGCGGCGATCGTTTCACTGGGGTTGGGGGTCACCTCGGTGGTGTTTACGATCAGCGGACCTCGCATCCAGCTTTGCCCATGATCGTCACTGACAATCACCGACACGGCAGATGGCCGATGCGCATGCCCGCCCGTTCCGGTCGACAACCAGACCGGCACCACCAGTCTCCCCGAGGTCATCACCACGCCATGCCCCGGCCCTGTGGCCAGCACTTGCCATTCGTACTCCGGACGATACGACTCAAATGCACCGGTGATCTCCTCCGGGGCCGACCAGGTCACTCCATCATCACAGCTGTGGATAATGAAGCAGCGCATATATTCCAGGCAAAAGAGCAGGTGCAGCCGTCCGTCCGGTTCGACCAGCATGACCGGGTTGTTGTGAGTGATCTCACCTTCAACGGCGAGATTCTTTTTAACCGCGACCGGGTTTTTGGGCTTGGGACCAACGACAGCCGGGATGGCGGTGGGTGGACCAAAGGTCTCTCCCCCATCGGTGCTTCGTCGCAGGAGAATATCGATGGCCCCCCAGTCACTGCGGGAGTTCTTGCGGGCTTCGCAGTAGACGATGACCGATCCCTTGGGTGTCGTGACCATCCCCGGAATGCGGTAGATTTCATAGCCCTCGGTGGCTGGTTGAAACAACTCGACCCGCTGCTGAGAGATGGAAACCTCATCGGCGAAGAGTGAACTCGATAAAAACACAACCGTCAGGGCCAGCCACCACATCTCAGAATTCTCCCGCCCACCGTTCCGCGCAGAATGTTCCTGTGGGGCTCTCAAGTTATCCAAGGCACGCCGAGAGTTCACGTGCATCAACTTGGATGCGTTGGGCTGTGGCTGTTCAGTAGTTCGTACATGCATCCCGGCAGGATGTCCGATACCATGCGGAGCTATCCCTGCGCGGCGCTGGAGAGTGCGCCGGAATTTGCCTGTGCCAGATTCAGCAGGCAGGTGAACCCGTCCTTTCGTTGGGGGGGGGCCACTCGTGGGGTGGCCTTTTATGGAGATCCGTGCAATGGCCGATGCGATGACGGTGTTGATCGGACTCGACCTGTCGTGGGCCGGGATTCAGGCGCTGCCCTGGCCGATGATCGTCACGCTGGGAACCCTGGTTGGGATTCTGATTGCGTTGTACATGGAGCGATACGCCGCCGAACTGATCATGCTGGCCGCCTTGCTGGTGCTGGTCTGTACGGGCGTCATCACCCTGAAGGAAGGGCTGGCGGGGTTTTCAAACGAAACCATCTTCACGATCGCGGGATTGCTGGTCGTCGGAGTGGGCTTGCAGCAGACCGGGGCGATTGAAGTGATCAGCCGCGCCATGCTGGGCCAGCCGAAGAAAGGCACCCCCCTGCTGCGACTCATCGTACCGGTGGCGATTCTGTCAGCCTTCATGAACAACACGCCGCTCGTGGCCTTCATGATTCCGATCTTTGTGCATGTCGCCCGCAAGCTGCGAACTTCGCCCTCCAAGTTATTGATTCCGTTGTCGTATGCCTCGATTCTGGGCGGAACTTGTACGCTGATTGGAACCAGTACCAACTTCGTGGTGGACAGCGCCATGAAGGATGCGAACATGCCGGGCATGGGGATGTGGGAGCTGGGCTGGGTTGGCATTCCCGTGTCGCTGGTCGGCCTAGTCTACCTGGCAACGATTGGTCAGAAGCTGTTGCCCACGCGCACTGACATTCTGGAGTACGCGGAAACCCATCCGCGGGAATATACGGTCGAATTGATCGTCCGTCCGAGTTGCTCGCTGATTGGAGCCACGATCCGTAAATCCGGGTTACGTGATCTTCCGGGTTTGTATCTGTATGCCATTGAGCGGCAGGGAAAACGGTTGTCGCCGGTCGACCCGGACCAGTTCCTGCTGACGGACGACATCCTGTGCTTTTCCGGGATCGTGTCAACGATCCTCGACGCGCAGAAGATTCGCGGGCTGGAGCCGATCGACCACCACGGACAGGTTGTGCCTCATCCCGCGATGCCGGATGCTGCTGTGCTCCAGGGGGCCCCTGGAGCAGCTCCTCGATCGGGAAATCAGCTGTGTGAAGCCGTCGTGTCACCGACTTCTCCGCTGGTGGGGATGACGGTGAAGGAGGCCAATTTCCGTTCGCGGTATCACGCCTCGATCATGGCCGTGCATCGCAGTGGAGAGAAGATCGAACGCAAGATTGGCCAGATCATCCTCCAGCCGGGCGATACGCTACTGGTCGATGCCCCCGAGGACTTCACGCGGCGCTGGCGAAACTCGCGAGATTTCATTCTGGTCTCGGGACTGGAAGACAGCGCCCCGGTCGATCACCGTCGGGCATGGATGGCTCTGGCAATTTTTGCGGCGGTGGTCTTCGGAATGACGTTTTACTCGGATCACGCGGCACTCTTCTCGCTGATCGGGGCCGCCATGACAGTCCTGACGGGCTGTACGACTTCCCGCGAGGCCAATCGGAATGTCGATCTTTCGGTACTGATTCTGATTGCCGCCGCTCTGGGAGTCGGCAAGGCCATGGAACGCAGTGGTGCCGCCGAATGGCTCGCCGGGAACGCCATTGGCTGGGTCGAGCCCCTGGGTAAAGTGGCTGTGCTGTCGGTCATTGTATTTCTGACTGGAGTGCTCACTGAACTGCTCAGCAACAATGCTTGTGCCGCCATCATGTCGACGCTGGCACTCGCGGCCGCTAAGTCAACGGGGATTGATCCACGACCGCTCCTGTTAGCGGTGGCCGTCACTTCGTCCTATGGATTTGCGACACCGCTGGGGTACCAGACCAACCTGATGGTCTACGGGCCGGGTGGTTACAAATTCAGCGACTATCTCAAGGTCGGGATTCCGCTGGACATCATCTGCTGGGTGTTAACCATCCTCATTATTCCGTTGGTCTGGCCACTCTGACTGGAACAGCTCCGTTCAAAAGTCGTGGCCGTCAAGCTTCGCGTCCCCCCTGCCCGGAAGAAGGTAGCATGCTGAAGCGAATGACATTGACGCGAGTTCGTGTCGCTCCCTGCGGTCGGTTTTGCGGCTTGCTTTCCATCGTTCTGGGAGGACTCGTTGGAGTGACTGTTGTCATGGGACAGTTCGGACTGCGGCTGGTTAGCCCGGACCCGCGTCACAACTCCGTCGAGTTCATGATCTCCTCCGCACTGCTGATCGGGATCGGACCGCTGTTACTCGGCCTGATCGGCTGGGTGCTGGGGATGCTGCTGGCGGTGTCGTTTAATCTGATCGCGGATGGACTGGGTGGTCTGGATTATGAAGTGGACGATCAGAGTGAAGACTGACCCTCCGCAACCTGTCGGGTGAATGAATTCTCCGATGGCGGCAGCCATCAGCTTCTCCTGGAAATATGGCACATGTTTCGTTTTGCCTGGAAGAACCTGATCAATCGACCGGTTCGAGTGGTATTGAGCATACTGGGCCTGTCCGTGTCCGTAGCCGGAATGGTCGGGCTGTTTGCGATCTCGGGGGGGATCGCCCAGCTGGTGACCCAGACCTTTGAGAAGGTACCCGGAATTCTGGTCCAGCAGCAAGGCGCTCCCCTGCCGCTGTTCTCTTCATTACCCACGAGCTGGCAGTCAGAAATCGAATCACTGCCCGGGGTGTCCGTCTGCAATCCGGAAGTCATGCTCCGCGTGAACATGATTGGCGAAAAGCGAATCATCACTCCGCCCCGTTTCATGATCGGGATGGAGATGGAAACCCGGCTCAAGCTGAAAAACGGCATCTACAACGAACATATGGTCGAGGGGCGGTTCCTGACCCTGGAAGATCAGGGCACGACGCATACGGTCATCAGCCGCCAGATTGCCCAGCTCCATGACCTGCGGATCGGTTCCCCGGTACGAGTGAATGGGACCGAGCTGACCGTGGTGGGGATCTATGATTGCCATTCCCAGTTGCTCGATGTGAACATGCTGGTCGACATGGAACTGGCCCGCCGTCTGGCCCGCATCGGGGTGGATACCGTCAGCTGCTTTTATGTGGAGGCCCGCGAAGGGACATCCAATGAGTCCCTCAAGACAGACATCGAGCGGCTGTTCACGGGGCGGGACTGGAAGGCTTCGCCGATCATGGGGGCGTTGAACATCGCCACGGGGGCTGGCCCGAATCCCTTGCAGGCGATTGCCAACAATCTGGACCAGTGGGCGAAACGCGGCTCACCCCAGATTCCGGCAACGACACCCGCCCGGCCCAGCTCGCCCGCCGATGGACCACCGAGTCCTTCGGCGGTGGAAGTTCGCACCGCGGATGACTGTGCCGAGCAGTTCGAGGAGTTCAGCGGGGATCTGCATCTGTTCCTATTTCTGATTTCGACCGTGGGCTTTTTGATTGCGGTGCTCAGCATCCTCAACACGATGTTAATGAGTGTGATGGAACGAACCAGCGAATTTGGAATCCTCCGAGCCAATGGCTGGACGCGCGGCGAGGTCATGCGGCTGATCGTCTCTGAAAGTGCGATTGTCGGAATCGGCGGCGGGGTCAGTGGCCTGTTGATCGGGATTGCAGCTGCCGCCGTGGCCAATCGAATCTGGCCCGAACGGCTTCATTTGTATGTCTCCCCGAGGCTGGCGTGTTTTGCGATCGCGGTCAGCGTCTGTCTGGGTGTGGCTGGGGGGCTCTATCCCGCATGGAAGGCCGCGCGGCTCTCGCCGATGGATGCGATCCGCCGGGCGTAATGCGATACTGCGATTATCTTGAGAGATCATCGTTGAGTTCGAATGGTCCCCCCTCTCACAACATCTGAGGATCTTCCATGGCGCTGCGTGTGGGCATCATCGGTGCGGGCGGTATCGCCGCAAAACTGCATCTGCCGGAACTGGTCTCCGTGGCTGGCATCGAAGTGACCGTCCTGGCGGGTCGCAAGCAAAGCCGCCTGGATACACTCTGCCGCAAGTTTCAGGTGCCCCGCTTTTCACACTCCTATGAAGAGGTGATCGCGGACCCGTCGATCGATGCGGTCGTCATTGCGTTGCCCCATCCACTGCACGTGAAATACGGCCTGATGGCCCTGGCTGCGGGAAAGCATGTGCATATGCAAAAGCCGCTCAGCACATCACTGGAGGAAGCCGAACAGTTTGTGCAGGCTGCGGAAAAGACCGACAAAACCGTGCTGTGTCTGCCGTTTGTTGCGCGGCCGACGCTCCTCACCGCGCGGGACTGCATCGCGCGAGGAGAACTGGGGCGAATCTCGGCAGCCCATGCCCGGTTCAGTCATGGCGGGCCCGAGGTGTACTACGCGACCATCCAGCAGATCCTGGAAGAAGAGACCGAAGAAGACCTGTGGTTCTTTGATGCTCAGCGGGCCGATGTGGGGGCGTTGTTCGACATGGGCGTTTACTCGGTGGCTCATCTGGTGTCACTGCTGGGGACGGTCCGCTCGGTAATGGCCCGCTGCTCGACCGTCGACAAGCCGACCACACTGGAAGATACCGCCGCCGCGATTCTCGACTTCGAGTGCGGCGCGCTGGGCGTGGCCGAGACGGGATGGTGCGATGGAGCCCGCACCTATGGATTTGAAGTCCATGGAACGCAGGGCAAACTCGTCAATCCCCCCCTCACCTCGCACCTGATCAAGTACCGGCCCAGCACACTCGTGGATGAGGACGGAGGTCTGATCCACGAGGCGGTAGACTGTTCGGGGCACGCAAACATCCACTCCCACCAGCACTGGTTCGACTGTATTCAGAATCGTCAGCAGCCTCCGCTGTCGAACGCCCGCTATGCCCGACACATCACTGAGATCCTGCTGGCGGCCCTGGAGTCATCCCGAACCAACCAGCTTGTGACCATTCGGTCCCGGGTGTGATGAACGCCGATCCGGCGTCCATCTCCCGAGATGAATGAATCCCCGGTTCAGAATTCGCCCACGACTTCCCCCCCCTGGATCGTCCCCAGAGCCTGGTACAGCCCGACATCGATGTTCTCGCTGATGAAGCGAACATGTCCATCGGCCATCAGGAACTGCGTCCCTCCCACGTGGTAGCTGCTGAAGTCGTCCAGATGGGCCGAGGGATGATTCGGAGTGTGATCGATCGATCCCATCACCCGCTGGAACGCTTCTTCCCCTTCCGGAACCATCCCCACCCAAGTCGACCACCAGCCCAGATCGGCCCGGGTCTTGCGTTCGCCGACCATGAGCGTGCTGGTCGTTCCGTCCGTCAGGTCACGGATTCCCGTACGGCTGTTGTGGTAGCTCACCCCGTTGCCGCGGCACTGACCGTTGGCCAGAACGGGAGCTGTTCCCGGAGCATTCTCGCACCCATCCAGTTCATCCGTCCCGAATGCGGCGACGTAGTTGGCTGTCGCCAGTTCTGCGAGAATCGTTCCCGGACTCCCTTCTTCCTCGATGGACCACTTCGGAGCGGTCCCGGCATCACTGGGGCACAGGTAAGCCGGAATCGAGGTGGTAATCAGCTGGGTGTTCGCCGGATCATGGATCGGCACGTTGAGATTGAAACGGTTGTAAAGCGGGGATTGATCGAGCTGTGGGAGGATCATCAACCCCCACCCCGCCCCACTGCCGCCCGCATGAGCCGACATTAACCCGGTCGTGCCGTCCACCGCGATCCAGCCGGGAGGAAAGACCCGAGATTGCTCGTGATAGTTGTGCAGAGCCAGACCGATCTGCTTGAGATTGTTCTTGCACTGGGTCCGACGAGCGGCTTCCCGGGCCTGCTGCACTGCGGGCAGCAGCAGCGCGATGAGAACGGCAATGATCGCAATCACCACCAACAGCTCAATGAGCGTAAATCCACGACGACGCATGATGAAATACTCCCGCCCTCGATCGAGGACGATTAGGAATGAGAAGATCCTGCGGATTGGCAAGCGCCATCTTCAGGAACAAAAAAGCCCAGGGACTTCGAAACCTCGTGAATGCGGGACGCCGAGGACACCCGCCGAGATCCCCCTAGAAAGCGTCTAAAAGGGGAGCGATCGCCGATAAAATCGGATCGTCGTGGTTTTCGAATCACCTCGGACCACGCAGGAAGAAACTCCTCGTGGCGGGTCAGTACAACCACAGCAACCAGCCGTTCGGTCGACCGTTCGTCCAGCTATGCCCGCCGTGGGGCTGGCGGACCGCGCGGCTGGGCGACGCGGATCATTTCTGCCGCTTCAATGACAATCTCGACCGCAGTGACCTCGGATCGAATTTCGATCGAGAGCGGGAGATCGAACAGCCCTGCAATTGTCAGCGGGGTCTCGAAAAGACCACCGATCGAACAATGATCCGGGTCATGAATCGGGGCAGGTTCGGGCGGCTGCGGGTCTGGCTCAGGGGCCGGATGGTGCGGGCAGACATGCCGATGCTCCTCATGCGAATGGCCTGCATGAAGGTGTGTATGACCGACCGTTCGATGGTCGGTACAGCCCGCATCCCCCAGCATCCAGTGCGTTCCGCCGTGCCCCAATAGCACCAGCCAAGCGTATCCTGAAAGGATCGCCCACCGGAGTATCGAGTGACGCGCGCGCAGCTGCATGGGGTTCTCACCGAGTTCCCTATTCTTTATCGGCAGATTCTTCGGCGTCAACCGGGGAATCGAAAAAGTTCGCAAAACCCAAAGAATCGCAAGCCCTCTCCGGGGGCAGATCCCGTCTTTCCCAACTGTCCAGGCCCCGGAATGACTGCAGCCCGACTCGGAGTGCCGCGCTCAACTGTCCATTGAAAAACGAGGGATCGCGAAGCATCAACTGGCTCCGATTCCACCCCGCTCGGAGGTCACGCACCGTCACTCCCTGAATTCGGTCAATCCGCCGAACCGGGGGAGAGATTACGGCGGGGCCAGCGGCTTGCGCTTGGTGTAATCCTCGTAATAGTCCGAAATCGCCCCATCCACATCAAAGATATGCGCCAGCAAAGCCGCGCGGGCCCACATCCCGTTGCGAGCCTGGCGGAAGTAGTGTGCCCGGGGATCACGATCAACCGCTGGCGGAATTTCGCCAAACTCCTTGTCGCGCGGAAACGGATGCAGGATCGCCGCGTACTCCTTCATCCGCTGGACCAGACTCCGAGTCAGCTTGTAGTTCGTGAAGTCGATCGCCGCGAAGTCCACCTTGTCCTGTGCCGAATTATGTTCCGTCTGGATGCGGGTCATATACAGGCAATCGAGCTGTTCGATCACCGGCACCCCGCCAATCGGCGTTTCGAACGAATCAGCTTCAAGCACCCGCACGCCGCTGTCCATTAACAGCTGTTTCAGGTCATCTGGCATCGACAGGGAGGGATGCTTCGGGGCGATGAAGATCATGGTCATCTCCTGGTGCAGAGCCAGAAGCTGAGCCAGTGATCGCATGGTCCGACCCCGCCGAAGGTCGCCACAGAAGCCAATGATCTTGTGGTCGATTCCTCGCCGGACGTTGGGGTACTTGGACCGCATTTCGTCGTACTTGGACCATTGACTCGAATCACGTTCGTGCCGAAATTCGAAGGCCCGCTGAATCGTATACATATCGAGCAGAGCCTGCGTCGGGTGCTCGTCCTTGCCCGAACCGGCGTTGACAATCGGCACGCTGCGGCGGTCTTCCTGCTCCAGTTCATTCATCATGTAGGCACAACATTCCGCGAACTGCGAAACGGGGCTGCGCATGATGACCAGATCGAAGTAGCTGCTGAACATGCGAATCGAATCGAGGGGGGACTCACCTTTCGATTCGGAAGAGGTGGCCGGGTCGCGGACCTCGTTGCAGGCGATCCCCAGAATCTGGCAGGCCGCCGAGAACGACAGGAACGTCCGCGTCGAAGGCTGTGAGAAGTACAGCATGGCCCGCTTATGCGACAGCAAACTGTTCAGGAAGCGGTGCCCTTCGCGGGACTTGGCAATCGTCCGGATACGGTCGGCGACCTTGCCCAGACGATCCAACAGGGGCAGGTTGAACTGCGAAGCAAACAAGACATGCCGCAGGCGTCCACCGTGCTGCAAATCGGGAATTTTCAAATTCAACGGGCGGCTCAGCCGCGACTCAAACTCCAAAAATCCCGGATCGATGTCCATGGGTCTCTCAGGCAGGAAACAGGCGGTGCGGTGGCCTCGTACAGTCCGAAACGGGGGAGGCCGCACAGCCCGGCGGGCTCTGTGTGGAATGTATGAAGGTGCGAGACTGATCGTCAAACGTCGGTCAGAGTTCTCCTGATCGAGGGGAAACCGGCATTCACCGACGATTGCGGCACATGGCGGATGGTCGCGCACTTAGAAACGGTAATGACCGTGGAGATCAAGAGGCCGACCTTGTTGAGGTTCCCGGTCCCGGTCATGATGGTCAACGGAATCTTCCCGCAGGCATGCCCCTCGGCGGACCCATGGCACACGCATACACCCCCGGGCTACAGGTGATGGAGCGAACCCGCTTTCGAGCGGTGCGAACGCTGCCGATTTCCGGCCAGGTACTAAAACAGGTGGGCGACCGGGTATCGGCCCGCGATGTGGTCGCGGAAACCCTCCTGCCGGGAGATATCTTTCCCGTGAATCTGGCGAACCAGCTGGCCATCAACCCCGGGGAAGTTCCGGGTTGCCTGCTGAAGGATGTCGGGGACTCCATCCAGGAAGGGGAACTGCTGGCCCGATCACCCGGGATGTTCGGACTGTTTCAGGCGGAATGCCTGTCGAAACACACGGGCACTGTGGAATCGGTCTCCCGTGTGACCGGTCAGGCAATTCTGCGAGGGGCTCCCCTGCCCGTCCGTGTCTTGGGATATGTGGCGGGGGAAGTCGTCGAGATCGTGCCGAACGAAGGTGTGGTCGTCGAGACGGAAGCATGCCTGATTCAGGGGATTTTTGGCATTGGCGGTGAAGCCTATGGAGAGGTGGTTGTCGTCTGCAAACGTCCGGACGAAGACCTTTCCCCGGAAATGCTCCGCCCCGAACATCAGGGACGGGTCGTCGTGGGTGGCCGCCGGATTCTGGGAACCACCATCAACCGCGCACGAGAACTGGGGGTAACGGCTATCGTCGCCGGTGGAATCGACGATCAGGATCTGCGGGACATTCTGGGATACGACCTGGGCGTTGCCATCACCGGGACCGAGACCATGGGCATCACCGTCATTGTGACCGAGGGGTTCGGCGAAATTGCAATGGCCGATCGAACGTTCTCCCTGTTTCAACTGCACTCAGGGCAGCTGGCATCCGTCAACGGGGCCACACAAATCCGGGCGGGGGTCATCCGCCCCGAAGTGGTGATCCCCTTGCCATCCCGGACAGCCACCAACAAACAAGCGGCAGCTGTGGGGGGCGGAGTCCTGGACCTCGGAACCCCCGTGCGGATCATTCGTGATCCGCATTTTGGCGTTCTGGGGACTGTGTCCGCCCTGCCCTCGGAGCCGCACGTATTGCCCACCGGATCCAGGGCCCGCGTGCTGGAGGTCCTCAGCGCCGATGGCACACGGAGAATCATCCCGCGGGCGAATGTGGAAATTGTCTCCACCTAGGGCGAAATCGGATTGGATGTACCGGAAAGACCGACAGGAATGCCGGCCCCACTGTTGCAGGGGCACAGACATTCCTGGCTGGGCGAACGGAAGACAGAATCTGCATCGGCCAAACGCCGGAGTTCCCCCTTGGATCGAGGACTGACGAGTAGTTCCCCCGGGTGGTTCCGGTCCGGAGGATTTCCGGGGGGACGCACGCGGGTTTACAGCATCCCTTCGGAGCCTTCGGACACTGAAGGCGATTCCGTGTTATCGCGGCGGAATGACCACCATGCCTTCCTGGGCAGAACCGCCAGCAGGGCAATCACCAGCTGGGTTCCAGCGAATACCGCCAGACTAAACGCCCGGCCTTCGGTCACGCCGTAAGAGTGCAGACCAACGTTGAGTTCATTGACTCCGAAGAAGGACCAGCTCACGACGATATTGCCCAGTACGGCGAGCGAGGCCATGCCGCGTTCGCGAACCATCCCGCCCCAGCGAGCGTGCAACACCAGAGCGTTCCACAGCACAATGATCAGGGCCCCGTTTTCCTTGGGATCCCAGCCCCAGAAGCGGCCCCACGAATCATCGGCCCAGAGTCCGCCCAGCACGGTCCCCACAAAGCTGAAGAAGATCGCAAAACACAAGGTTCCATACATCATCGAGGCCAGTCGCTTGCGGTCCTCAACCCCCAGAGCCGGAGTCAGGATACCGCCCAGGATGTAGACCACGCCGATGAAACCCGCGACATAGGTCGTCGAGTATCCCAGCGAGATCGTGACCACATGCGTCGCCAGCCAGAACTGGGTATCCAGTACGGCTTGCAGCACCGCAAACGTGTCACCATCGGTCGTCAATCCATTGGCCACACGCAGACTCAGATAGCCCGCTACGCAAGCCAGCGTTGTCCCCAAGCCCTTCTTGAGAAACAGTTCCAGTACCAACCCAAACAGCGCAGCCCCTGCTCCAATGAAGACGGCTGCGGAGTACAAATTCGTGACCGGCGGACGACCCGAAATGTAGATCCGGCCCGAAATCGCGACCACATGGAGACCAAAGGTCAACAACCCCAACGTCAGAGCGGCCAGATGAATCGAACGCATTCCGCCCAGCACGTTGGCAATCCAGCCCAGTGCCACCAGGACGAAAGCCAGGACGTACAGCCAGGAGGCCAGATTCAATGGGCCCACACGGTTGAAGAAGTGCTCGAACGCCGTACGTTCGAGATCCAGCACGGCCCCGGATGACTTCACGGTCAACTGCTCCGGCGTCGCAGCGTGCAACATGGCCGTATAGGCCATCACATGCTCGTTGAACTTGGCTGGATCATTCCGGCGGTAGGCCGCCAGCATGCCCTTCCAGTGATCGACCGCTGGCGAAGTTTTTCCGCTGACATCATTCTCGACCGCATTCACGGCGGCGGCTTCGATAAACGTCATCCAGTCCGACCGGGTGGGAAGAGGCAACCGGTCACCGGTCACTCCCAGATCCATTGGAACGACGATGGCGAACTGACCATCCCGCGAGAGTTTGGCCAACGCCCCCAGATAATCCCGAAGTTGAAAGAACATCGCCTGGGCCCCCTGCGGATCCGCCTGGATCTGCTCCATCGTCGGCATCGGCGGAGCCGGGAAGACAGTCGTCGGATCGGTGAACATGAGCCGGATCTTGTCGTAGTTGTTGACCTGCCGCTCCAGGGTCAGCAGCTTGCGCTGATACAGGTTCCGCAAATCGCTCTTGAGATCGCGAGCCTGTTGAATCTCCTTCTCCATTCCGATCAGCTTCTCACGAAACTCACGGATCGCGTATCGGAACCGCTCGCGTTTTTCGAGCCCCAGGGCTTTTTGCAGTTCCAGGTTTTCGACACGGAATACCTGATGCTTATCCGCCGCATCCGTGCTGACACCTTGTTCATCGGTGACGACATCCAGCAGCCAGCGAACTGCCGGGATGCCGGTCTTCGAGACCGGAGCGGCATCGGCTTTCTGGGCATCGGGCGCGGCGAGAGGCGGTTTCTCCGGGGAAGCCGGGGCCTCGGCAACCCCGACAGAGGCAGCGCTAATCGCATCCTTGTCACTAATGGAGAGCAGTGCGTTACGCGCCAGGCTGTCGATCGGCTGGGCCCGTCCTTCGTAGAAGATCGGGATATTCCCGAAGGCGGCATAATCAAACTCGGAATCCGATGCTTTGGTACGGACAAACATCACCACGATGCCGCCGAATACCAGCACCGACAGACTGATTGCAATCGTGTTGCCAATGAACGCGTAGTGGTCCGTATCATCGTTCAATGACAAGCCGGACTTCAGGAATCCCGGCTGGGCGACCCGGCTCAAGAATCGCAACAGCACCACCCCAAACTGAAACAGCATCCCGACTGCTGTAATCATGCAGGCCATGTACGGGATCATCCAGCCTTCGTTCTCCACGACTTGCAGGCTGGTAATCTCTCCATGCCCCTGACCACCGGGATCATAGTTACTCTGATAAAACGTAAAGCCCCCATAACGCAGGGGGTTGTTCATCCAGATGTGTACGTCTTCGAGCTTGGTGCCGTGAGATTTGTCGACCAGCGTCACGACCGAGCGGAAGTCCTTGGGCCGGTCCGTGCCCACGTAAACATTCTTCTGCACGTCTTTCAGCGTCAGGTGGAACGGGGTGTACGTCCGGCGGAATCGCAGTTCCAGCATGTACGTTTTGCCGTTGTGCTGGATCGACTCCGGACGGGTCAGAATGGTGGTCACCAGATAGATGCCGACCTCTTTCCTGGTCTGGCGATCAATCACTCTCACGTAACCAGAGGGAGTGTCCACCTGCCCCGATGTGTCGGTTCCAACGCTGGTGGGAAGATCGACGATCCGGAAGGTCTGGCCCAACCCCGTAGTGGCCAGGTCCGGTTCCTTCGGTGCTTCCGCAGGCTGCCCGGGCCGAGACATCCGGAACTTCGCCACCTTGTTGTATAGATCCGAGTGTGGGTAGTAATCCAGCAGCTCGATCGCAAACGGCAGCCGGGAATCATCAAACGCAGCGCCCTCGACCAGCATGCGCCCCGGAATGATGGTCTCGACATCTTCCTTCGCATCGGAAAGGTCGATCACAGCAAGTTCCGAGCTGCGAATGTCGGTGGTGTAGGTCGCAGTGTGGCCCTCTTCAATCTGCATGCTGGCTTCCATCGTACCGGCATTCATACCGACGATGATCTCGTAAACCATCAACAGACCGATCCCGGCATGCAGCAACACCACTCCGGCCCGCTTCTGGAACACCATCCAGCAACCCAGCATCAGCACCAGTCCACAGAGCGTCCCCTTGAGCAACTGGTAAAGAATCCGCATGCCCGCGTCTTCCAGTGGCGGGGAGAGCAGGACTGCGGAACTGCCCACGGCCGACAGAACCGCCATCGACAGCATGAACCAGCGGGTGGACCGCGTCTGTTCATCACTCAGGCCGAGAAACACCAGGGCTCCCGAAGCAGCCAGCAGTGTCAATCCCATGATCTGCCACACCGTGTCGTATCCAATCACAGCTGCGGTCTGAACTCCGTCGGCGGTCGCGGCGGTTTCGATAATGGACCAGGTCAGCAACGAACCCAATCCAATGACTCCCAGTCCAGAGTACAGGAGTGTTCCCTTGGACTGGATCCGGAAGCGAACGGCGTGGGCCGCCAACAGATTGACGAACATGACGGCCCCGATCGTCCAGCCGCGGGGAAACCAGAAACCGTACTTGTCGGGAATGGGTTCCATCCCGGGACAAATCGCGGGCGGTGTGAAGATCTCGAATCGGATCCAGACGAACAAATTCTCGAAGACCGCGCGGAACGAACGAGCCTGAGCCAGTTCATCCTTGTCGATCCGAAAATATTCCCGCACCGCTTGCCAGACATCGGCGTCGACTTGTGCCAGCGTACCCGCCAGAACGTTAAACGAAGCCAGCGCCAACAGCACAACAGTCAGTTTCAGTGACGCCAAAGGCCGCACAATTGCCGAGACTTTGCCCCACAACCCGGCGGCTGCGGGTTGAGCCGGAGCAAAGCCTTCACGGGACGCTGGGGGGATTTGCGAAAGGGTCATCGATCAACTCCAGAGACACTTTTCGTTGCACCGGATGTGGCCTTCCACGATTGTCGTGAAACGACACACTCAAGCCCGGCGGCAACCGGCCCACCGGGGGTGGGATTACGGCAGCTCAATCGACTCCGTAAAGGCGATGAACTTCGCCGTCTCGCGCAGGGCGAACGCGTTCGGACCCTGCAACTTCACAAACCAGGTCGCCTCGGGACGCGCGATGACCACACCCAGGATCGTATCGACGGCCCCGACCAACTGGACCATCGCGCCTTGGTGGGCCCCACATTTGACAGCCTTCACCTGACCCGTCAGCGTGGCTTCATCCACGGGCTCCAGCTTCACCTGACCGCGCCATCGATTGACGTTGTCGATCAACGATTGATCCGGCCCCAGCCGAATGAGACTGATATCACACTTCTGATCACCATCGAGGACGGCCAGCGAGATCGACCGCATGGGGGCGTTCGGCTGAACCGTCCACCCTTCCGGTAATGTGTACTGCGGTCCAGCGGGAGCCGCAGGCTGCCCGTTCGTTGCAGTGGGTTTGGCAGGCTGATCCCGCCTTTCAGAAATTTCGGCAGGCACCCGGACCTGCTGGATCCCCTCGGAGGGAGTACAGCCTCCCAGCCCCAGGGAAACCAGCCCTGCCAGTGCGATACAGCCTGTAGTGGCAAAGCGAAAGGAACTCACAAGTGATTCCCAGACAAGGATTTCAGGCGGGAGGACCGTGGCGGGTCGATCAGGTATCAACCGGCGCGAGGACAGCACACCATTATAGTCCCCCCAATCAATCAAAGTACATCAGCGGGTCTGAGCATTAGGAAAAAGTGGGGGGGCCACCGGGGCCAGTTCACTTCTGTCTCTTGACGGGAAGGCGTACGATCCTCGAATCACCCGACCTTCTGGAGAACGATCATGACTCGTCGAATCGCATTGTTCATTCCCGCCCTGCTGGCCCTGGGAGCCGTCCTGATGCACGTTCAAGCGGAACCCGCCCAGAAGGCTCCGGCCTTGCTGCGGCATGTCGTCATGTTCAAGTTCAAAAAGGATGCCACGCCGTCTCAAATTGATGAAGTCGTTAAGGCTTTCGGTGAACTTCCCCAACAGATCGATGCCATTCACAGCTACGAATGGGGCACCAACAACAGCCCTGAAATGTTGGACAAGGGGTTCACGCACCTGTTCCTGGTGACGTTCAAGTCCGAAGCTGACCGGGCCACATACCTGCCGCATGCCGCTCATCAAGCATTCGTGGCCAAGCTCAAGCCAGTTCTCGAAGAACCGATGGTGATCGATTACTGGGCGAAGTGACTTCGTCCAGCGCCGGAGACGCAACTCTTAAAGCCCGAGTACGTCGTTCATCGAGTAGAGCCCGGCAGGCTGTGACGCCACGAACTTGGCAGCCGCCAAGGCTCCGTAGGCGTAGCTGTCACGGGTATGGCCCCGGACGTAGACCTCCAGGGTTTCACCCATCATGCCAAAGATGATTGTGTGTTCGCCGACATTGTCACCGGTCCGGACGGCGTGGTAGCCGATCTCGTTACGGGGCCGCTTGCCGGTTTGGCCTTCGCGACCATGGACATGGTTCGGCTGACCCATTTCTTCGGCGACAATCTGACCGAATTTCAGGGCCGTGCCGCTGGGGGCATCTTCCTTAAAGCGATGATGCCTTTCGACAATCTCGACATCCACCCCCGAAGATAGATCTTTCAGAGCGCGGCTGGCTTCCCGCACCAGCTTCATCGCCAGATTCACCGCCAGGCTCATGCTGGGGGAGTAACAGACGGCGGTTTCCTGGGAAGTGGACTTCACCGCTTCCCGCTGCTGCTCGTTCAGCCCTGTGGTCGCAACCACTAGCGGAATGCGCCGCTGGGCACAGACTTCGGCGATATGCAGGCAGGCTTCCGGGATCGAGAAATCGATGATCGAATCAACCGGTTCCGTCAACTGAGAGGCAATCTTGACGCCGATCGGGCCGATGCCCGCCAGTTCGCCAACATCTTTACCCAGAGCCTGACTGTGGGGCGACTCCAGAGCGGCGACGACCTTCAGGCCCGGGTCCGCAGCCGCCAGGGCCACCACCCGCTGGCCCATTCGTCCAGCAGCTCCGTGGACAGCGATTCGAGTAATGTCAGCCATGTTCGTTCCCCCGATGATCCGTGATCTCATCATCGTATCGGCCACTGCCGGGTGACACAAATCGCAGCGTCTGATGCGTCAGGCGAGTCCGTCCGAGCGGGGGGCCGGGGGCCGTCGGGGTCTACCGCAATTGACAGTTCGTGCGGTTCTATGTTAACCCAACCCCGCCAGGCCGAGGAATTGTCATTGACAGACAACTTTCCGCCTGACCGGGAAGGTTCGCATGGTCGCTCTACGACATGACTATCGAGTGTTGATCGCCGACGATGATCGGGGGTTTCGCGAGACCCTGGAGGAGATTCTCACCCCCCACTTTCAAACCTTGACCGTGGAATGCGCGGAGCAGGCGATCGAAGTGGTGGAGCATGACCCAATCGATCTGGTGCTGTTCGATATGCATATGCATCTATTGACCGGCCTCGAAGCGTTGGGCATTGTCAAGCAGCTGCGATCGGAACTGCCGTGCATTTTGATTACGGCGGATCTGACGGATCTGCTGCGAGCCCAGGCGATGGAGGCCCAGGCTCATGCCGTCCTGAAGAAGCCGATCGCGCGTCGCGAGTTGCTGATCCAAGTGGGATCGGCCCTGTGGACACTGCACCACGATCCTCGGCTGGCCGAATGGCTGGCCTGTTGAACATCGTGGGGCAGAGACGGTAATCTCGTGCCACACGGGGCTCTCCGCTGACCCACGGGTCGCGGAGAGGGTGGTTGGTTCTGTATCACCGGGTTGTCTGGTGACAGAGCGCCGAACTCCCCAGGTGGGGCAATTCATGGCAACAGTCACCTTTCAAGTGCTTGAGGGTTTGGAAGCTGGTCGCCTATTTTGCGACCTGGAGACCCCGGTGACCATTGGCCGTGAAGAGGACAATGACATCCGCCTGAACGATGATCGGGTCAGTCGCTTTCACGCCAAGATTCAGGAAGACGCCGGACGGGTAATTCTCACCGATCTGGAAAGCACCAACGGAACCCGCATCAACGGGCACCCCGTGCGGATGTGGGTTCTGCAGATCGGAGACCAGATCCTGTTTGGTCGATGCCTGCTCGTGTATGGCAGTCCTGAAGAATTGGCGGGAGCGGCGTTTCGTCCCAAAAAATCCGATTCCGGGCTGTCGATTCTTCCACCCGAGCACGGGGATGACGACGAGGGAACTCACCTGCCCATCCCGGAAGAACCGGCCCCGCCTCCCTGCCCGTTCGGACAGCGTCCCGAAATGCCGGGTCAGATGAGCCCATTGCAGGCGGTCCAGGTTTCCGACCTGTTGTCCTATGTCCGCTCGATCGTACTCTTTGTACTGGAAAGCGGTGAGGAGCAACGCCCCGTCCCGACAAAAGGCTCGAATCGCATGACGGTTCCCCCGGAAAGTTGGCACCAGTTGCAAAAGCTTCAGCTGGACCTATCCCAGCTACTTCGTGAAATTGCCGATCCCGCCGAATGATGCGGTAATGTTCGGTGGATCGCATAGCGTTTACTTCGCCGGACTCAGACGCCAGAATCGATGAGCTTTTGAGGCCGCGAGGCGGTTTCCATTCACCCTCAATGAAGAGTGGCTCCATGCAGCGACTGTTTGTCTACGTGGCCTTTCTGGGTCTGTCCTTGAGCTTGTGCCCCCTCACGCGGGCCGAGGCTCCTCTGGTTGTGAATCCCGGCGACAAAATCGTTCTGATCGGCAACACGTTTGCCGAGCGGATGACCATGTTCGGGCACTACGAGACCCGGCTGCATGCCCGGTATCCGGAGCACAAGCTGGTCTTTCGCAACCTGGGCTGGTCAGCGGATGAAGTCGCACTGCGGCCTCGGCAGAATGCCTTTGACGACCACGGTCACAAACTCGAAGACCACAAGCCGCAGGTGATCGTCGCCGCATTCGGATTCAACGAATCGTTCGGAGGCGAGAAGGGCTTGGCCAAGTTCGAGAAGGACCTGGTCGAGTTCATCAAGAAGACCACCAGCACCAGCTACGATGGCAAGACACCGCCAAAGCTGATTCTGCTGTCGCCCATCGCTAACGAAGACCGCACGGACCGCAAGATCCTTGCAGGCACATGGAACAACGCCCGCATTGAAATGTACACAGCCGCCATGAAAAAAGTGGCGGGTGAACACCAGGTCGCCTGTATCGATCTATTCACGCCGACGAAGACGCTCCTGGCCGATAGCTCGGCCAGCGGAAAGTACCTGACCATCAATGGGGTCCATCTGAACGATGCGGGGTATGCCGCGCTGGCTCCGATTCTGGACGAGGCCCTCAGTGGACCGGCCCCGGCCTACAAAGGAGACCTCGGCAAGATCCATGCAGAAGTACAGGAAAAGAACAAGCAGTTCTACTACGACTACCGCGCAGTCAATGGCTGTTACATCTATGGCCAGCGGAAGACGCCGTTCGGCGTGACCAACTTCCCCGCCGAGTTTGCCAAGTTGCGGAAGATGATCGAAGTCCGCGATGGCCGAATTTGGCAGGCCGCGATGGGCGGAACGCCGAAGCAGTCGATTGATGACAGTGGGACCGGCGACTTTGTGCAGATTGAGACGAACTACAAGAACGAAATCCATCTCTCCTCACCGGAAGAGGCGAAGGCCAGCTTCACATTGCCGCCCGATTTCGAAATCTCGCTGTTCGCCTCCGAGGTCGATTTTCCGGATCTGAAGGACCCCGTGGCGATCACCTTCGACCGACAGGGTCGGCTATGGGTGACCACCAATCCGAGTTATCCACAATACCTTCCGGGGACGCCGCCGGATGACAAGATTCTGATTCTGGAAGACACCAACCGCGACGGCAAAGCCGACAAGCAAACCGTGTTCGCGCGGGGCTTGCACCTGCCGATCGGGATCGAACTGGCCGATGGCGGAGCGTATGTCTCGCTGCAGCCGAACCTGCACTTTCTGAAAGACACGAATGGTGACGATGTCGCCGACACGAACGACATTGTTCTGCACGGATTCGACACCGCCGACTCGCATCACTCGATCAGTGCCTTTGAAGCGGGCCCCGGCGGAGAGATGTACTTTCAGGAAGGCACGTTCCACTACTCTCAGATTGAAACGCCATACGGTCCCGAACGGGTCTCCAATGCTGGAGTGTTCCGCTACGAACCACGGACCGAGAAGCTTGATGTCTACGTGTCGTACGGGTTCGCTAATCCGTGGGGCCACTGCTTTGATGACTGGGGCCAGAACTTTGTGGCCGATGCATCGGGCGGAGCGAACTACTTTGCGGCGGCATTCTCAGGCGACCTCGACTACCCGAGAAAGCATCCGAACCTGAAGCAGTTCCTGGTCAAGCAATGGCGTCCGACCAGCGGATGCGAAATCGTCTCCAGCCGCCATTTCCCGGATGACATGCAGGGTGACTTCCTGCTCAACAACTGCATCGGGTTCCAGGGAACCTTGCAGTATCGCTTTAAGAAAGACGACAAGCCGTTCTCCGGTTTTGCCGCCGATCCGGTGGAACCGCTGGTCCGGTCGTCCGATCCGAACTACCGCCCGGTTGATCTGGTTCTGGGGCCGGACGGGGCGCTGTACATCGCTGACTGGTTCAATCCGCTGGTCGGGCATATGCAGCACTCACTCCGCGATCCGAACCGGGATCATGTGCATGGCCGCGTCTGGCGTGTGACACATAAGAAGCGTCCGCTGGTGGAACCCGCCAAGATTGTCGGGGCCTCGATTGAGCATCTGCTCGATCTGCTCAAGACCCCAGAACTGCGAACTCGGGAGAAGGCTCGCCTGGAACTGCGCGAGCGGGACACCGCCACCGTGGTGGCCGCGGTCGACAAGTGGCTGGCTGGACTCAAGGGGACCGACAGTGCGTCGGAGCATCTGCGGCTGGAGGCCCTGTGGGTCAAGCAGCAGCACGATGTGGTCGACCTGGCACTGCTCAAGCAGTTGCTGACTTCGAAGGAGTTCCCGGCCCGGGCGGCGGCCACGCGCGTGCTGTGCTACCAGCGGGATCGCGTCCCCGAGGTGCTGACCGTGCTGGAAACGCTCGTCAATGACGAGCATCCGCGAGTACGTCTGGAAGCGGTCCGCGCCCTCAGCTTCTTCGACAGTCAGGCCGCCCTCGATGTGGCTGTGCAATCCTTGATTCATGAGCAGGACGAGTATCTGGAGTACGTTCTCAAAGAGACGACGACCACGCTCGATCAGAGGATCAAGCGGGCCGAAGCCCAGTAGACCGTTCAGTCGACAGACTCCTGGCCCACTGGTGATGACCAGTGGGCTTTTCCCATGGGGACGCACGATGCGCTGGGGTGTCCTCGGCAATCAAGACAGCTGGTATGTCGCTGACCTCCAGCGGGCCGCCACTCTGCGCGGGCATCAGTGTGATCGGCTCGACTTTGAGCATCTCATTGGGGCTGCCGGGACAGGGATGTGCCTCGGGCAGCACGCGCCGGCGGGCCAGCCTTCGCAGCGGGTCGATTTGGCCGACTATGACGGGATCATCGTGCGGACCATGCCGCCCGGTTCGCTGGAGCGGGTCGTGTTCCGAATGGACCTGCTGCATCAGTTGGTGGATCAGGGAGTGACCGTTCTCAATCCGCCCCGCGCCCTGGAATGTGCGGTGGATAAGTACCTGACCACGGCCCGGCTGGCGCGGATCGGGCTGCCCGTACCACGTACGATCGTGTGCGAAGGGTTTGAAGAGGCCATGGCGGCCTTCCCTGTTCTCGGGGGAGATGTCGTCGTCAAGCCGATCTTCGGAGCCGAAGGCCGAGGGATCGTCCGCGTCAGCGATCCCGACATGGCCCACCGCGTTTTCCGTACGCTGGAACGCATCGACGCGGTGCTGTACCTGCAAGAGTTCATCCGCCATCCGGGATATGACATTCGGGTGTTGATCCTGGATGGTCAGGTCATCGGCTCGATGAAGCGAATCAGCGACACCGACTTCCGCACGAACTGTTCCCGGGATGCCCGCGCGGAAGTACATTCCCCGACGCCGACCGAACTCGACTATGCATTGCAGGCGGTCGCGGTCACGGGGGCCTGCTTCGCAGGAGTTGATCTGCTGTACGGCCCCGATAGCCAGCTCTATGTCATCGAGGTCAACGCGGTCCCCGGCTGGCGAGCGTTTTCTCGAACGACAGGCATCGATGTGGCGGACCGGGTGATTCAATGGATGGAGCAGTCACATGCCTCCTGTTCTTGAGACACCCCCGATGGAATGCGTCTTCCCAGGCGAACGGTTGCGGCGCAACGAGTGGTGTGGCCTGCTGGCATTGTTACTGATTCATGCGGGCCTGCTGGCATGGCTGGGAGCGACGTACTCCCCGACCTACGATGAACCTGGGCATCTGGCGGCGGGCTACCGCATCTGGACGACCGGTCGGATCGACCTGTACTCCGTCAACCCGCCGTTGGTGAAAACAATGGCTGCAGCCCCGCTACGGCTGCTGTCGCCCGAGACCGATTGGCGGCTGATCACCGGCCAGGTAGGGTTTCGCCCCGAGTTCATGATCGGACGCTTGTTTCTGGCCAATAATCCCGACATCTGGTGGAAGATGATGACGCTGGCCCGATGGGCCTGCATTCCGTTGAGCCTGCTGGGGGCAGTCGTGGCCTTTCACTGGGCACGCCAGCTGTTCGGCAGACCCGCAGGCTGGGTCGCGCTGATCCTGTGGACCTTTGATCCGAACCTGCTGGGAAATGGGTGCCTGATCACACCGGATGTGGGCGGCAGTTCTCTGGGACTGCTGGCAGGGTACACCTTCTGGAGATGGTTGCAAACGCCGGATGCCCGCCGGGCGTTTATGGCGTCGGCCTGTCTGGCACTGGCCCTGCTGACCAAGAGCACGCTCCTGATTCTGGGCCCTGCGTGGATTGCCTTCTGGGGGATTGATCGGCTGCGACGCGGGCAGCTGAAGACTCACGGGAGGCGGGAGGCGCTGGTGCTTCTGTTGATCCTGATGGGCAGTGCGTACGGTTTGAATCTGGGTTATGGCTTTCAAGGCACGGGGACGCCGCTCAAGGAATTTGAATTTGTCAGTCGAGCCCTGATGGGAGATGTGCCGCGAAACAAATACACGGGCAATCGCTTTCGGGGAAGCTGGACGGGTGAATTACCGGTCATGCTCCCCAGCGAGTATGTACGCGGTCTGGACCTTCAGAAGAAGGACTTTGATCAGGGTCGCTGGAGTTATCTGGCGGGAGAGTTGAAGTGGGGCGGATGGTGGTATTTCTATCTGGTGGCAATCGCCATCAAATCGCCTCTGGGATATGGATTACTCTTACTCCTGGCCCTGATGCGCTGGGGACGTGATCCCCGTTGTCGCGAGTCCGTTTTTGCCGTGGGGCTGCCTCTGGCGGCCATTGTGGCTTTTGTATCGGCGGAGCAAGGATTTACCTCGTTTGTGCGCTATGTCTTGCCGGGTTTGCCGTACGGACTGGTGCTCATATCCGGAGCCGGCGTCTGGATACAGTCACACTCCCCCCGGTGGCGGGCGGGGGTGATTACCGGGATGGCGTGGGTCGTAATCAGCAGCGTGGTCACGTTGCCGCACTCGCTGGGATACTTCAACGAATTGGTCGGGGGGTCCTCGAACGGATATCACTATCTCATTGATGCGAATCTTGACTGGGGACAGGACTTGGGATTGGTCAAAGAATGGATCGACAAACATCCGGAAGCTCGGCCCGTCACCTTCACCGGGATGTCCGTCTTTGATTCTCGTCTGATTGGCCTGAACTTGCCCCGAACTCCGGATTTCGAGCTGCAGGCATTTCAAAAAAAGCCAATGCCTCCCAAGGATACATACGCTGGCTGGCATATCGTGAGTGTCACAGCCCTGCGGTTCGGTGATGAGCGTTATGCTTTTTTCAATGAATTGACCCCCGTCGACCGGATCGGCTATTCCACCCTGATTTACTACATCAGCCCCGAAGAGGCGGACCTGCTCTACTCCCAGTTTCAGAAACTTGCCAAGGCGGCCCCCCGAGTGAACGAAAAGCTGTAGGGCCACACCTTCAGCCGCATTCGCATCCGGTCGCACAGCCCCTGACCTGGGCCAGTTGCTCGGTGAGCCGGGCTGCCGCCGGAGTGATGGCTAATCCTCCAAGCGTGGTGCAGCGCAGCTCGCGCGGCATCTGCTGCGAGACCTGCTTGGCGCTTTCGATCACTTCATCGAGCGGAATCACGGCGTCAAACCCCGCCAGCGCCAGATTCGCACAGGATAAGGCGTTGCTGGCAGCCATTACGTCCTTGCCTAGACACGGCACCTCGACGCGTCCCGCGATCGGATCGCAGATCAGCCCCAGCATGTTCTGTAGCGCCATCGATGCCGCCGTGACGGATTGATGCAACGTTCCACCAGCCAGGATCACGAGAGCACTTGCAGCCATACAGGCTGCAGCTCCCCCTTCGGCCTGACACCACCCACCTCCGCAGCGAATGTCCACCGCGTGGCAATGAAGACCCCGACAAGACCTGCTGCCAACATCGCCTGGGCCATCGCCACTTCATCCAGTCCCAGTTCCTCAGCCATCGCAATCACCGCAGCGGGCAGTGCCGCACAGGCTCCAGCGGTGGGGGCGGCGACGATCACCCCCAGAGAGCTTTTCACCTCCATCAGGGCTGAGACGTAGAGCAGGATGCGATGCAGCGGACCCGCGGGAAGCAGGCGTCCCGAATTGATGGCCTGCTGAAAAAGAGGGGTTTGCGGGGGCAGAATTCGATCGGCGAAGACTGTCCCCTGGATTCCCTGACTGATCGACCGCCGCAGAATCCGGATGATCTCCACCATGCGGGCGAGAACCTCGGATTCCGCGATCTGCCCACGATCACACTCGTAGGCGGTCGCGTGCTGCCATAGCGGAATGTTGCGTCCCGCGTCACACCGCAACAGTTCCTCACACGTCGAAAACGGAACCGACATCCCACGCAGGGTCTGCACTGGCAGGACGGGGCCCAAATGGCAGATTTCTCCCAGCGAGGCCTCCGCATATTCCGCAGCCAATTGTTCACGGCTCAGGAACTCACGTCCCCGCGCTTCGATCAGTCGGCCCCGGGCGGAGACATGCACCCGGACCTCATCGATTCCCGGAAACCGGCGGATCTGCTCACTCATCTCCCTCGCATTTGTCCCCACCCAGATCAGCGTGGTGGAGGCATCCCCAAACAACGATACCCGGAAGTCGTCCAGCTGGATGACCTCCATCATGCCTCCTCCGGTCGAGATGGCATGTACGACATGCCGCTGCTGCGAGTTCGAGATCGTCAGACGATACGTGTTGGGGTGCAGATCGTGGGTATCGATCGTTGCAAACTGGACGCGAATTCCCGCCTCTCGCAGATAGCGAGCGGCCTCGGGCAGTCGGTCGTCCGACGCGTCCCATCCCATCAGCCCTCCGAACAAGCCCATATCCGATCCCTGGCTTTCGTGGGTTGTGGGCAGAGAACCTCCGATATCAAACTCCAGCAAAACCTCGCGGACATCCCCGGCCAGCAAATCGCGACACAACCGGCCAATCCGCAAGGCAGCGGCACAGTGCGAACTGGACGGTCCGCGCATCACGGGACCAATCACATCATTGAAGATACTGACAGGCAATGAGGTCGGCATCGGGACAATCTCGCGGGGGACGAACCATGCTCCCGAGGAGGCCCCGCTCGGATCGCACGGGCATACACCGTATCCTCGGTGGAAGTGACTCAAAAGTCGATCATGCCCTCCCAACCGAATTCGAAGGTTGCGAACCACTGACACCATGTGCGTGGGGACTTATACTCCCGGCTTCGAACTCGAACCTTCTGGAGCAAGACACCATGGCCCTAACCATCACCCCAGGAAAGACTCGCATCGGCTGGATCGGCACTGGCGTGATGGGGAATAGCATGTGCGGCCATCTGATGAAGGCCGGATTCGCCGCGACGATCTACTCTCGCACAAAAGAGAAGTCTCAGACGCTGCTCGATCAGGGCGCAGCTTGGGCCGCCTCGCCAAAGGAAGTCGCCCAGCAGTCGGATGTGATCTTTGCGATCGTCGGTTTCCCTCGCGATGTCCGCGAAGTGTTCCTGGGAGCGAACGGAGCCCTTGCCGGTTCGAAAGCCGGGAACGTCCTTGTCGACATGACGACCAGCGACCCGAGTCTGGCGGTCGAGATCTACAATGCGGCGAAAGCCCTGGGCGTCCATGCGGTCGATGCCCCGGTTTCGGGGGGCGATGTGGGGGCCAAGAATGCGGCCCTGTCGATCATGATCGGAGGCGACCCGGAGACGATCGCCGCCTTGCATCCCTGTTGGAATGCGATGGGCAAGACCATCGTCCATCAAGGGGCCGCCGGAGCGGGACAGCATACGAAGATGGTCAACCAGATTCTGATCTCGACCAACATGATCGGTGTCTGTGAGGCCCTGCTCTACGGCTACAAGGCCGGACTGAATCTCGAAACGGTCTTCAAATCGGTCTCCACCGGAGCGGCGGGCAGCAAGTCACTCGACAACCTCGGGCCGCGGATTCTGGCCAACAACTTCGACCCCGGCTTCTACGTGGAACACTTCATCAAGGACATGGGGATTGCCTTGTCCGAAGCCAAGCGGATGGGCCTGTCGCTGCCGGGCTTGGCCCTCGCGGAACAGCTCTATCTCTCGGTTCAGGCGAAAGGCTGGGGCCGCAACGGGACACATGCCTTGATGCTGGCACTGGCCGAGATGGCCGGGATCGATTGGAAAAGCCGGTAACGGGTCGCAGAAGTCGTGAGACTTCTGCCGAACATCCCGCTGCCCCGCAAGCTCCCGTCTGACGGTCCACAGTCAACATCGTTAACACAAAACAGAGGTGTTGGCCTCGACCGGGAGGGCGAGTCTCCTGCCGAGCCGCTTTCTCGATGGAACATGTCCCTTGGTTCGCGGCTCAGCAGGAGCTTCGTCCTCCCACAGGGATGACCGCAAACCACATGTATCGTGTTGACAGGGCATTAGTCCCCTTCGTCTCGGTAGAAGTCTGACGACTTCTGCTACGGACATGTCATCGCTTCGGGAGATGCGTCCGTGTCGGGACTCCAAATCGGCCCACATACGATCACCCTACCCATCGCCCAGGCTGCCCTCAGCGGTTACAGCGATGGGCCGATGCGGCGGATCGCCCGGCGGTTTGGGGCGCGGTATGCCCTCGCGGAAGTGCTGATTGACCGGTTCGTCATTGAAGCCCAATCCGAGAGTTGGGTCCGGCAGCATCTGCGGATCGCGGATGATGACCATCCGATCGGCGGGCAACTGATGGGCACCAACCCGGCCCAGTTCCAGTTCGCCGCCACGCGACTGGTCCAGGCGGGGTTCGATGTGATCGACATCAACTTCGGCTGCCCGGTGAAGTCGGCCATCGGCGGCTGTCGCGGGGGATACCACTTGGGGCAACCGGAGGCCGCACTGGAGATTGTGGCCCGCGTGCGTGAGGTCGTCCCGGCGGCGATCCCGGTTACCGTCAAGATGCGGCGCGGAATCGATGACACCGAAATCAGTCGAGAACGGTGCTTCCGGATTCTAGAAGGGGCCTTCGATCGCGGTGTCGCAGCTGTGACCCTCCATGGGAGAACAGTGGAACAGAAATATGTCGGGGAAAGTCGTTGGAGTTTTCTTCGCGAAGCCAAGACCCAGTTCCCCCAGAAGATGATCCTGGGAAGCGGTGATTTGTATACTGCCGAAGATGGAATCCGGATGCTCCGCGAAACCGGAGTGGACGGACTTTCAATGGCCCGCGGGGCCATTGGCAACCCTTGGATCTTTCAGCAATTGGAACGCTTGTTGGAAGGGACTCCCACACACCAGGCACCTCGGCTCCAGGAACAGAGGGAAGTGATCCGAACACACATGAGCCTCTCAGTGGAGCAACATGGATCCGCAGTAGCAGCCGTAAAAATGCGAAAGCACCTTGTCAAATACGCCAAGATGCATCCTCAGCACCCCACCGTGCGAAATGCCTTTGCAGTCGCAAAATCGCTGTTGGAAATCGAAGCTGTCATCAGCCAGTTCTATACGCAGGATCTGCCTGGACGATGGCCGGGCCATGATGAGGGCCTGACGTGCGAGGCTGAATAATTCAAAGATCAACGTGACAATGAGAACATATCGATCACTAAAATAAAAACACCTCGTGAAGACGGATCTTCACGAGGTGTTTGAAAAGTTCCCGGCGATGACCTATTTTCGCACCTTTCGGCACTATCGTGGGCCCCAGCAGCTTAACGGTCGTGTTCGGAATGGGAACGTGTGTTTCCTGCAGGGTAAAGTCACCGGAATGTATCTCGTCCCGATTTCTCCGGACGAGACATGAGTGAACAGATGGAAGCAAGCATGTCATGTTTGCCGCGGTCTCGACAATGTCGAGGGCGGGTCGAGCGATCTTGTCTGCGACTCGTCCAGCGGGACAGCGTCTTGAGATCACACTCCGAAGAATGGATGTCAAGCACTGATGTCGCTTGGCGGACAGAGCGAAAAAGATCAAGTGTTTGTCCGTTAGTACCGGTCAGCTGAGACGGTTACCCGCCTTGCACACCCGGCCTATCAACCTGGTCGTCTTCCAGGGGACTCAACGAGGCCTTATCTTGGGACTGGCTTCGTGCTTAGATGCTTTCAGCACTTATCCTAACCGGTCGTAGCTAACCTGCGGTGCCACGAGCGTGACAACAGGAACACCATCGGACCGTCCCTCCAAATCCTCTCGTACTAAGGAGAAACTCCCTCAAGCCTCGGACGCCCACAGTAGATAGGGACCGACCTGTCTCACGACGGTCTGAACCCAGCTCACGTACCACTTTAATCGGCGAACAGCCGAACCCTTGGGAGCTTCTCCACCCCCAGGATGTGATGAGCCGACATCGAGGTGCCAAACCCCACCGCCGCTATGGACGCTCGGGTGGGATCAGCCTGTTATCCCCAGAGTACCTTTTATCCGTTGAGCGACGACCCTTCCATTCGGAATCGCCGGATCACTAGGTCCAACTTTCGTTTCTGCGCGACTCGTTGGTCTTGCAGTCAAGCACCCTTCTACCCTTACGCTCTTCGCCTGATTGCCAACCAGGCTGAGGGTACCTTTGAGCTCCTCCGTTACCTTTTTGGAGGAGACCGCCCCAGTCAAACTGCCCAACTGGCACTGTCCACCGCCCAGCTGATGGGATCGGGGTTAGATATCAAACAGGTCCAGGGTGGTATTTCAACGTTGGCTCCACCAGAACTTGCGTTCCAGCTTCGCAGCCTCCCACCTATCCTACACAAGACATGTCTAATACCAATACCAGCATACAGTAAAGGTTCATGGGGTCTTTCCGTCACACTGCGGGAACGTGGCATCTTCACCACGGATTCAACTTCACCGGGTCGGTGGTAGAGACAGTGCTCCAGTCGTTACGCCATTCATGCAGGTCGGAACTTACCCGACAAGGAACTTCGCTACCTTAGGACCCTCATAGTTAGGGCCGCCGTTTACCGGAGCTTTGGTTGCGGGCTTCGACTTGCGTCCCACCCTCTTCCTTAACTTACCGGCACCGAGCAGGCGTCAGTCTGTATACTTCCACTTACGTGTTCGCACAGACCTGTGTTTTTGATAAACAGTCGCTAGAGCCGATTCGTGCCGCCATCCGAAGATGGCTCCCCTTATCCCGAAGTTACGGGGAAAATTTGCAGAGTTCCTTAACCACCGTTCTCCCGAGCGCCTTAGTCTACTCGACTCGCCTACCTGTGTTGGTTTTAGTACGGTTGCATTGTTGTACGGGCTTTTCTTGGTTGTGCTTCAAGAAACTTCATCAACCAGGGACTCGACCTTGCGGTACAGACATGTCTAGCAGTCTGCTCCCCATCCACACAACGTCCTCCGTACGCAGCGCAGGAATATTAACCTGCTGTCCATCGTCTACGCCTTTCGGCCTTGACTAAGGGACCGGCTAACCCTGGGCGGATTGACCTTCCCCAGGAAACCTTAGGCTTGCGGCGTGCAGGTTTCTCACCTGCATAATCGTTACTCATTCCGGCATAATCACTTCTACACCCCGATATCATCCCTTACGGTTTGACTTGCTGGTGTAGAACGCTCTCCTACCGATGCTTACGCATCCCGCTGCTTCGGTATTCTGCTTACTCCCGTTCATTGTCGGTGCACGACTGCTCGACCGGTAAGCTATTACGCACTTTTTAAATGATGGCTGCTTCTAAGCCAACATCCCGGCTGTCATCGCAATCGAACATCCTTAGTGACTGAGCAGAATTCTGGGACCTTAGCAGACGATCTGGGTTGTTTCCCTCTCGACTCTGAAGCTTCTCCCTCAGAGACTATCTCCCAGGATACATACGATGGTATTCGGAGTTTGGTTAGGACGGGTAGACGGGTAGTCCCCCAATCCAATTCAGTCTCTCTACCCCCATCGCATAGTGGCCTGAGGCTAACCCTAAAGTTATTTCGGAGAGAACGAGCTATCTCCTGGTTTGATCAGACTTTGACTCCTCCCCACAGGTCATCCCCTAATTTTTCAACATTAGTGAGTTCGGTCCTCCACGCAGTTTTACCCGCGCTTCAACCTGCCCATGGGTAGTTCACCAGGTTTCGCGTCTATCCCCGCTGACCATTAGTCGCCCTATTCAGACTCGGTTTCCCTATGGCTCCGACCCGGAAGGTCTTAGCCGGCCAACGACGATAACTCGCCGGATCATTATTCAATAGGCACGCCGTCACTCCTTGCGGAGCTCCGACTGCTTGTAGGCACACGGTTTCAGGGTCTTTCCCTCCCCTTGCGGGGTTCTTTTCATCTTTCGCTCGCGCTACTTGTTCACTATCGGTCGCCAGTGAGTGTTTAGCCTTGGGAGATGGTCCTCCCAGATTCGGTCCAGGTTTCACGTGCCCGGACTTACTCGGGTACCGAACGGAAGTCTACAACCTTTCGAGTACGGGACTCTCACCCACTCTGGTCCGGCGTTCCAACCGGTTCCTCTAGGTTCTAGATTTTTGACTTCACTGTGTTCGGCCCCACGACCCCGCATTCCGTAGAACACGGTTTAGGCTGTTCCCCTTTCGCTCGCCACTACTTAGGGAATCGAGTTTTCTTTCTCTTCCTGTGGATACTTAGATGTTTCAGTTCTCCACGTTCGCCGTATGCCGCTATGGATTTACGACATACTAATTCGGGAATCCCGGGATCAATGCCTGTTTGACGGCTCCCCCAGGCTTTTCGCAGCCTTCCACGCCCTTCTTCGCCTTCTGGCGCCAAGACATCCCCCGTGCGCCCTTAGTCACTTGATCAGATTGGCTCTACCTCCTGACTCGCAAGCCCTCACAAACCACGATCTCTCGCAGTCCATCAGTCCTCGCGTCCAGGCACGCCAAGCAAGATCAGTTCACGCCGCCCTATGGCGAATCGCATTCTAAGTTCGCTCTACATAGTTGGCTTTCGCCAACATCGTTAGATGCCACGCTTGCTTCCACCAGATTTCCAAAGATCAAAGCCAAGTGCCTCGCACTTAACTCGCAGGCCAACAAGAACTTACGCCCCCA
>QWPB01000079.1 GCA_003671275.1 Planctomycetota bacterium
CCCCCCGCATGTCCCACACCGCTGCCGGGCAGTGACGGATCGGGCAGAACCTCCAGTCGGAGGGCCGCCAGTGGTCCCGCTGGGGCGGGCAGCAGCACCGTTGTGGTGTCGGTCTTCGGCGGGTTTTTGACGAGCAGGCCCTGGTCTTCTTGTATCGTGATCTCGGCTCCGTTCCGGCTCTGAGCCTGAATCGGCTTCAGGCTTTGCCATGGCAGTTCGCGGGGGAATTCCTTGTCAAATTGATCGAGGGATGCCTGCAACTCGGGCGTCGGGGTTTTCAGAGTCTGGTTGAGCTGAGCCAGTTCAGTCTCCCAGGCTGTGCGGTTGGCTTTCTGCTCGTCCGAATAGATTTCAATCAGCGGTGACTCGTCCCGGCGATCGGCGTCAGCAGTGTTGTTCAGAATTGCGAAAACCTGGAAAAACTCTTTCTGCGTAATGGGGTCGTACTTGTGAGTATGGCACTGAGCACAGGTCATCGTCGTGGCCATCCAGACCGCGAACGTTGTGTTCACGCGATCAACGACCGCCACATTTCGAAATTCTTCATCGTTGGTTCCCCCCTCGTTGTTGGTCAAGGTGTTGCGATGAAATGCCGTGGCGATTAACTGGTCTTCCGTGGGGGTGGGCAGCAAGTCTCCGGCCAGCTGTTCGATGGTGAACTGGTCGAACGGCTGATTGGCGTTGAACGACCGAATGACATAATCGCGGTAGGCCCAGATCGTGCGTATGGGGTCATCGGCATACCCCGCCGAGTCCGCGTAACGCGCCAGATCAAGCCACATGTGAGCCCAATGTTCACCGAAGGCGGGCTTCCGCAGCAGTCGGTCGACCAGTCGCTCGTACGCTCCCTCGGAACTGTCGGCCAGAAACGCCGCCACCTCCTCTTCGGTCGGGGGCAGGCCGGTCAGATCCAACGAAACCCGCCGAATCAATGTGGATCGGTCCGCTTCCTCAGAGGGCGTGAGCCCATGCTCCTTCATGCGGGTCGCTACGAATCGATCAATGGGGGTCTGCGAAAAAGCCAACTGATCGGGCACATCGGGCGGGGCCTGCTGGCGTGGCGCTTGATAGGACCAGTGGACCGCATACGGTGCCCCTTCCGCCACCCAGCGGCGGAGCAGTTCCACCTCTCGTGGATCGAGCGGCTTTCCCATGCCCGGTGGGGGCATCATCTCTTCGGGATCTGTACTCGTGATGCGGCGAATCAGCTCGCTTTCTTCCGGTTTCCCCGGCACGATGGCCGCATGGTCCCCCCGCTTGGACACGGCTCCCGCACGGAGATCCAGTCGCAAGTCGGCTTGCCGTTCTTCCTCATCTGGACCGTGGCAACGGACACAGGAATTGAACAACAACGAGCGGATATCACGATTGAAATCGAGTGGCTCAGCGGCTGGCAGAGGAGTCGCCTCTCCGGCCAGGATACCCGAGAAAACCACTGCGAGATGCAGAAAACCAAGAGAACGCATGGCACTCAGCCTCACAACCCGGCCCCCCTGAAGAGACCTCAGGAACAGATCAATGAATATTAACCTGTGTCTCTCACAGGGGCGAGGGAACTCACGGCCAAAGCCAGCTCATTCATCAGACGACTTCCCCTGGTGGAGTGATCAAAAACCAATGATCCCCGCACCCCCGGCCTTACCACACGGCGTTTTTCAACGGACTGATAAAGGCGGAGACCGTGCCATTCGTTCCTGGTTCCTTGGGACGTCCGCTCCTTGTTATCCACCTATTACTTGATGGGTGTGTCTATGGGTGGCGGCGGTTGCGGTCAACGACGCCGGAATGCACACTGTGCGGACGGTTGGCAAGCGATGTCCGCTTTCCCGGTGTCATTCGATGGCGTCGTCATGAAATGTATGCAGATTTTCGTCCGGCTGCTCTTGCCACTCCTGCTGGCGTGTCAAGGAGCGACCTCGGATTCACCGGCGCAGGATCAGTCGAGGGGCACACCGCCCGCTGCCGCGGCAGAGGTGGCTCCCCGGAACCCGCCGCGACGGGCGACCGAATCGGCCGGTGACTGGCCGTGCTTTCTAGGGCCTCACCATACCGGGATCTCGCAGGAGACGGGACTCCTCGACAGCTGGCCCGCCGAAGGCCCACCACGTGTGTGGGATCGAAAGCTGGGTACGGGATACAGTGCCCCATCGATTTTAGGGAACCGGCTGGTGATGCATCACCGCGTCGGGAAAGAAGAGTTGGTGGAGTGCCTGGATCCCCTCACCGGAGAGCTGCTTTGGGAACGTGCGGACCCGAGTCAGTTTGAAGACCCCTATGGATACAACAATGGCCCGCGCTGTTCGCCCGTGCTGACTCCGGAACGGTGTTATACCCTGGGGGCGGAAGGCAGGCTGTTGTGTCTGTCGCTGGCTGACGGACAGCTGATCTGGGAGCGTGAACTGCGAAAAGAGTTCACCATCCCCGAGGGATTTTTCGGTGTCGGGGCCAGCCCCCTGCTGGAAGGGAACAAGCTGATCGTACTGGTGGGAGGACAGCCCGACTCCGGAGTGGTGGCCTTTGACGCGACGACCGGGAAGACCCTGTGGGAGAACGTCGGTAAAAAGACTTGGGATGGAGCCGAAACCGGCTGGCCGGGTGAGGACAAAATGGAGTGGACGGATGAGGAGATGGTTGTCAGTTACGCCTCGCCGATCTGTGAGACCATTCATGGACAGCGGCATCTGCTCTGCTTGATGCGGCACGGGCTGGTATCACTGAATCCGGAGACGGGCGAGGAGCGATTTCACTACTGGTTTCGAGCCCGAGTGCATGAATCGGTCAATGCCGCGCAGCCCGTCGTGGCCGGGGATATGATTCTGATTACGGCCGCCTATCGCGTGGGATCAGCACTCCTGAAGGTGCAGCCCAATGGCAAGGCGTTTGATGTGGTGTGGCGGAGTCCGACGAATCTGCTGGCTCACTGGTCCACTCCGATTTACGACAACGGGTCGTTTTATGGGTTCTCGGGACGCCATGAGAACGAGGGAGCGTTTCGCTGTCTGAAGGCTGTCGATGGGGATGTGACATGGGAGACACCAGGGGTCACCGAAGCTCGGGCTGCAGAATTGAAGCAGAGCCCGGATGGGAAAATTATAGAGGCGAAGACCAGCAAACCGGTGGTATGGCCGCTGTACGGTCGTGCGTCGAAGATTATGGCGGACGGCAAATTTATCGTGCTGGCTGAGCGTGGCGGGATGCTATCGCTGGTCCATGTCGACGGTACGAAGTACGAGGAGATTTCCCGCTGCGAGGTTGAGGGGATGGAATACCCTTGCTGGACAGCGCCAGTCCTCTCGCGCGGGCGGCTGTATCTGCGATGCGAAGGCCGCTTGATCTGCCTGGATCTGCGATCTTCGCCTTGAGTGGGACCAGTCCTCCTCCGTTTCAGGGAGCCGCCGGAACCCACAGAACCGGCTGAACTGCGGTGGCCGGAGCAGTCACCGACGGCGCGGGAACGATGGGCGCGGCCGCCGGGCTATAGACGGGCTGCATCTGCGGAGCCAGCGGGGCCGCCTGGTGAGGTGTCCAGTTTTGGTAGAGCAATGGCTGCCGATAGCTGGCTTCCGTGGGCTCTGCCTGAATCGGTGCGGGCACGGGGGGAGCGGGTGGCAGAGCGGTATCGGTAGTCGGTGGTGGTGGAGGAACCGGTTGCGGAACCGTGGGAGCTGCCGCATCGTGTCGTAAGGCGGGGGCTGGTGTGGGGCTCAGTGTGGGGGTGGCGGGAGGAGACGGAGCGTGATGCTGCTGACACGAAGCGCACCAGCTGCCGCTGAAGCTTTCCATCGCTGGAGAGCTCACATAGGACGGCGATTCGCCGCAGGTGGCACACCCACCGCTGGCCATTCCGTCCGAGAAAATCTCGCCGTGAGCGGCTCCGCAGCCACAATCGCTGGCAAATGGCGAGCAGGTCGGGCAACTTGCTCGGGAGTGACTGGAGGTCCATCCCGTCGAGGAGAACAGGCCCACTTTTTTAGGGCGACAGTCCGTGGAGCTCAGGTCATGGCATCCATAGGTGTCACACTGTGGGACACAGGCTCCATAGCCATGGGTCCAGGAACGGTGAGTTGAGCAACAACCCATCAGACACAGACCGACGCTGACACTCAACAGAATCGCACGCATTCCCAGACTCCCGTCGCGAGGTGGTGCTTCTCCAGAGAGAGAACACTCCCCACCATCGACTCATCGGGTCGCGGAGTGTGACGACTTCAACGATTTTTCGGGTCAGGATGAGAATTCCGGGAAGGTTGACAGGGCCTCGAAATACCCCTGGGTTGAATGGGAAGTCTGCGTTGATCGTAAATAGCTCTTGCGGGTCATATCCTGTATCGTAGAATTAAGTTCCAGCAGGTGTCTCCTCTGGACTCTTGGGCAATGGACTGCCAGACGTGTGACAATTCGGTTCGTGTTGTCATCGCAATCGAGCGGTTCCGTACCATTGGTATAATCGTGAGGCTGCGTAGAACTCGGAATCTGAAGTCATCACTCGGGTTGGCTCAATCTTCCAACCGATGACGACCAAAGCGGATTGACACCATCGCCGTTCGAGCCAGCTCCTCCGCACCATCGGGACCATCGATCCATGTCGACGAAGAAATATCTAAGCCTC
Organism: Planctomycetota bacterium; assembly: GCA_003671275.1. Lineage (GTDB taxonomy): Bacteria > Planctomycetota > Planctomycetia > Planctomycetales > Planctomycetaceae > TH-plancto1. The sequence continues at coordinate 4,610 of QWPB01000079.1, forward strand.
GATGAAGCTGCCCAGCATCTCGGTCTGCGGAATGACGAGTTGAACCGCCTGCGCGAGCAGGGACAGGTTCGAGGTTTTGCCGACCGTGGTACGTGGAAGTTCAAAGTCGAAGATGTCGAGGAGTTGGCTCGGACCCGGCAGCATGACTCCAGTCCGGATGTCCCCCTTTACACGGATGACAAAGCCGATTCGAACGATCGTTTTCCCGTACTGGGGGATGCCGACAGTGCTCTCTCACTGGGGGGGGATTCGGCGATGGTTCTCGATGACGATGGCCAGGCCGATGATCCGACGGTGATCCGAAAATCGAAGGATCCACTGGCCAGTTCAGACAGTGATGTGCGTCTGGTCTTCGATGAGCCGATGGCGATCGGGCCTTCGGAGTCCGCATCCATCGGGATGGATTCGGACAGCGATGTGCGTCTGGTTAAGCCCACAATGGACAGCGACAGCGATGTGAAGCTGATTGGCGAACTCGACAGTGACAGCGATGTGAAGCTGGTTGGCGAAGCCACACTCAGCGACATCAATCTCTCCGCTCCCTTGTCCGCGCAGAAAGGTTCGGACAGTGATATCCGGCTGCTTCCGCCTGACAGTGACAGCAACGTGAGAATCCTGGGCCACGAGATGACCAGCGACAGCGACGTCCAGTTGCTCGGCGTGGCCGATTCGTCCGTTGCCCTGGACTTTACACCCGATGACAGCGAATCCGCCTCGGTGCTCTCCGATGAGAGTGGACTGGTTCTGGGCGGTGATAGCGCGATGATGCTGGCTGCGGAAAGCGGAATCACCCTCCAGGGGCCCAGCGACAGTGGCCTTTCGCTATCCGCCGACGCTGATGAGGGAATCACCCTTGATACCCGCGGCATCGACAGCCAGATCAACCTCGGCGGCGGACGTGACAGCGGCATTTCACTGAGTCTGGGCGACAGCGGCATTTCGCTGGAGTCCGTTGGCGACAGTGGCATTTCGCTGGAAGAGAACGTCGACTTTGGCGGTACCATCCCCATGATGGATATCGCCAAGGATCTGGAAAGCGTTCCGGAGACGAAATTTGAAATCCCGGCGATGCAGGATGACAGTGCATACGAGCTGAAGATCGATCAGGATGATATTGGGAACAGCGGGGCCAGCACTCAGGTCTTGAATCTCAATGATTCGGGTGAATCTACCTTCGACGATGCCGTGTTCGATGTCGACGACGATGGCGATTCGAACATGTCGGGTGACGACGATGATCTGGAAGTCGCCGATGACGCTTTCGCCGATGATGATGGCGACATGGAAGATGTCGATGTCTTCGATGCGGACGATGGAGCCTTCGATGATGATGAAGGTGCCGTCGCCCCGATGGGGGGAGGTCTTCGCGGAGGTGTCGTCTACGAACAGGAATGGGGCACCGGGACGGTGGTCGGGCTGTTTGCCTCGACTGTCGTACTTTCGCTGTGCATGTTCCTGATGTTTGACCTCGTTAAAACGATGTGGGTCAACCAGCCCAAGTCTCCGGTGACCAGCTCGATTCTCACTGCTCTCGGCAGCCTTTACGGCGGCTGATCCGCAGGGTGAGGGAAGGATCGCCCGGCAGGATCACGCCCGTTGAAACAGCGCGTGGCCGGGGTAAGTTTCGGAGTGGAACCTCGACCCGATCGGGTTCCTGCGTTAGTCTACTGGCTCACGACTTTTCTGTTCGTTGGCGAGTGTCTGATGTCCGTTCAACCTGTTCTGATCTCCGGCCAATGGCTTCCCTCAGCGGGCCAGGAAACGTTTCAGGCCGTCGATCCCTCGACCAAGCAACCACTGGCTCTGCGGTTCCCGATCAGTCCCTGGGCCGAGATAGAAGCCGTCATCCGCCACGCTTCCGAGGCCGCCGCCATCGTTCGCAGCTGGCCCGGTGAACGGTTTGCCAGCTTCCTGGAAGATTACGCCTGCCGGATCGAGACACACGCAGCGGATCTCATCGCCATCGCACATCGTGAAACCGGCCTGCCCGTTGAGCCGCGGCTGAAGACCGCCGAACTGCCTCGAACAGTGAACCAGCTTCGACAGGCTGCCGCCTGTGCCCGTGATGGTTCGTGGGCCACCGCGACCATTGATACCAAGTCGAACATTCGCGCCCAATTCGGCCCGATTGGCCCGGTGGTGGTGTTCGGCCCCAACAATTTTCCGTATGCCTACAACGGCATTGCGGGGGGGGATTTCGCATCGGCGGTGGCCGCCGGAAACCCGGTGATCGCCAAGGGACACTCCTCACACCCCGGCACAACATTGCGGTTGGCTCAGCTCTGCCACGAAGCCGCTCAGGCCACCGGCATGCCTGCGGGCTTCGTTCAGCTGATCTATCGCACCTCGCATGCCGACGGCTACAAGCTGGTCTCGCATCCACTCATCGGGGCCAGCGGCTACACCGGCGCCCGGTCGACGGGCCTGTCACTCAAAGATGCCGCGGACAAGGGAGGCAAGCCGTTCTACTGCGAACTTTCCAGTGTGAACCCCGTGTTCGTGTTACCCGGTGCCTTGCAGGAGCGTCTTCCGGCAGTGGTCGATGAATTCGTCGGTAGTTGCCTGATGGGGGCCGGACAGTTTTGCACCAATCCCGGTCTGGTCGTGGTCTCCGAGGGAGCGTCTTCCGAACAGTTCATCAGTGCAGTGGCAGCCCGGTTTGATGCGGCTCCTGTGGGGACGATGCTCAGTGGGGGCGTGGAGTCGAACTTTCGGGCGGGGCTGGTCGCCTTGCAACAAGCTGGAGCGACAGTGGTCTGCGGCAACAAGCCAGCGGATCACCACCGGTATTGCTATGCGAACACTCTCCTGCGGGTCAGCGGAGAAGATTACCTGAAAAAACCGCATGGGCTTCAGTCCGAAGCATTCGGCAATGCCTCGCTGGTGGTCGTGGCGCGGGATCTGGCCCAGATGATCGCGATAGCGAAGACGCTGGAGGGCAACTTGACTGGCGGGCTCTACACCGACACTCAGGGCAGTGACGATGCGGCGTATCATGATCTCGCCCCTTGGATTCGTGAAAAGGTGGGGCGGCTGCTCAATGACAAGATGCCGACGGGTGTGGCCGTCGTTTCGTCAATGAACCACGGGGGGCCGTTTCCGGCGACGGGGCACCCGGGATTTACCGCCGTTGGATTCCCGGGCAGCATCCATCGCTTTGCAATGTTGCAAAGCTACGACAACGTCCGGGTTCATCGCCTGCCCCCGGCACTGCGGGATAAGAACCCCACCGGGAAACAGTGGCGTCTCATTGACGGCAACTGGTCACAGGCGGACGTGCCGTAGCAGCTGCCAGCCCCCTTCCGGGGGCAAGCCTGAAAGGGAATTCCCGATTCCTCTTTGACAACCTTGGCGGAATCAGAGATTATTCCGTTCGCTGGGGGCGATTAGCTCAGCTGGTTAGAGCGCCACTCTTACACAGTGGATGTCGGGGGTTCGAATCCCTCATCGCCCACTCATTTCTTGGTAAGGTGTTTGGCAAGAAACAGGTAATCCGACGGTTATTCGCCGTTGGGTCGGAACAGGGAACGGGTCGGAACAGGGAACGCAGCACCCGGAGTTCACCCCTCGAAGATCGCGTCCAGTTGCTTCGCTGTAATCAGTGGCCGGCCACCCCGCTCCTCCGCATTCATCGTTGGTTTCTCATGCCGCCGTGGGGGCGGGAGAATTCTTCGGATCCAACGATGATTGTGTTGCACTCTTCACCAGGGCTTGAGTGCCCGGCAGGTAGTGAAGGAAGGCACTTCCTGGAGCAGGGGCATGTCGACTTTTCCAATGCAAATGGCGATCACTGTGGATCGCCATTTGTCGTAAAGTCAGCTGCTTAAAGGGGCATCAGGCCCGCGGTGGCAGCTTCTTGGCAATCTTATGCTTGATCAGGGTGACGTACCCCGGAAGACCATTGACTTCGGGAACCTTGGTCTGGCCTGCGATCAGCGGGCTGGCGTATTCCACGAACTTTTCGTTGACACCCAGACCATCCGCCGCGATCCAGTCCTTGGGCAGGAAGTGTTCGACGTTCGCAATGTCACCCAGCGGCTGCAACCCGGTCGTCCAAGTGTAGGGCTGACTCGATGTGCGGACAATCTTGACCATCTGGCCACTGATGCCGCTGACAGCGGCTTTCGTTGCCGCGATTCCGCACGCATGGGACTCGGCG
>QWPB01000021.1 GCA_003671275.1 Planctomycetota bacterium
ATGTAGAACGGTTTACGCCGAGTTCTCGCTCATCGCCCACAGTTCGTTGAGGTGCGGCTCCCGTTGCCCAAAAAACGCCGTCGCGAATGCGTCCCGCGCCGGTGTCCAAGGTTCGAAGATGCGGCAGTTATCCCGACTATCTTTCGTGAGAAGCCGTTCGGCCAACAGGTCGAACGGCTTTCTCCATTCAGGGACCAGACTTACGCCGTCGAGCTTCCAGTTCAAACACACGATTTCGAGGATTCGGCGTTTTGCAGTCCAATCAGCCGCAAACCACTTTGCACGTAGGTTTTGAGAAAGTTCAAACGCTTTGATCGCAGTGTCGATGATTTCGTGCCGATTGCGGTCTGCCGAGTCGATCTGGAGCTTCAACTCGGATTCCCGGTCTCGAAGTTCCTGTGCCTTCATGGCGTAGGTGTCGGCCTCGATCTCTTCGAGCAACCGCAAGTTGAGTAGACGCTTCTGATGCTCCCGCACGGTGGCGAGTTCTTGCTCAAGTTCTTTGGCACGAGCAATCGTGTGATCCTGATCCCAGTTCGTCACCTTCCGCAACTGCTCACGGAACGTGTCTCTGAACTCGGCATCTTCGACCCTCAGCTTGTCAAACAGGGCGAGCATCTGGGCGTCGAGATCGCCTTCCGTCAGCCGGATGCGGGGATGGTCGCCTTTGTGGTACTTCGTGCAGCGATAATAGACGTACTCCCGGTTGCCGCTCTTGGTCTTCTTCGTCTTTGATTCGCCGGTGATGGGACAGCCGCAGTGACCACATTCGATGAGTTCGCTGGCGTAGGTCATCTGATGCGACCTGTAGAGGCCCTGACCGAGAAGTTTTTGGACTCGATCCCATGTCGCCCGATCCACGATTGGATGGTGCGTGCCGGGAAGCCATTGGTCCTTGTGCCTGATCTCTCCGATGTAGGCTCGGTCGGTCAGGAGCGTGTAGAGCTTGCTTCTTGTGAACTTCGGCATCGTCGCCGAGTACAACATGCCTTCGGTAAACAAGGCTTCGACAAGGGTATCGACGGTGTGATTGTGGTTGGCATAGAGTTCAAACGCACGGCGAACGATGGCGGCATTCTCTGTGTGGATCTCCACAATGCTACGACCGTTGATCCGAATGTTCCGATAGCCAAAGGGGGGCTTGCCAACGAACAGGCCACTCTGGACCCGGCGAGCGAGTCCTTCTCTCACGTCCAGAGATTGTTGTTCGGTGTAGAAGCTGGCCATGCTGGCCAGCACCCGACGCTGCATTCTGCCTGCTGGGGTAACGCATACCCGACGATGAAACGGCCACGAGGCAGGCGGAACATGAGGGCCAGCGTGCCTGACCAGAACCGTTCTACGATTTCGCATCGGGAGGCCAGCGTGGTCTTGCCGCACCAACTCGTGAGATGAATTTGTTTGCCAAGGCTCTTGGTGTAGCCAGTTATCGAGCGACCTTGAATGGTCGCCCCCAACGCCGAAAACTCACGGCCTTCGTGTTCGATGATTCCGACTTCAATCTGCCCCTGACGAACGCAAGATGTCTGCATGATTCACTCCGGCTTGATGACGCCGAAGCCGTGCAGGACGACGTGTGCTGCTCAGCGGCTTCAGTGTCCATCAAGTGGGTGTCTCAAAGCGGGATCACCTCGTACTCGATTGCATCGCCCTGTTCGATCTGGTCAATGGCACCAAGTGCAGCCAACTCACGGTCAGTCGTCATCCGACACAGCGAGTTGATTTTGCTCACAAAACTCAGTGCAACGGGGTGGTTGATGAGGTCATCGCCGCAGACGCCCCTGCGATGCAGGGCATCCGAGGCAAATCCCTGACAGAGCATCTTGCTTGAACAGGGGGCAGAGCTATGATGTTCGTGCCTATCGGATGCCGATAGATTGTGCGAATCTCTCCCTGTCGTGGATATTTCGTTCGCGATGTTCACCGTCTCGCGTACATCCTGGTGGTTCGTTTGGCTGACCTGTGTGTTGTCAGTGGGGCAGCTCGCATCGCCGGTAACGTTGTTGCTCCAGACCCACGAGATGCGTTGCGAATCCAGCGACCCGGTGGATTCGAGCGAAGAGGTCAACGGGGAGGAAGTGGCTCTCATCGAGTCGAGCGGTATCAAGCGGCGCATGCGCTGTCACCGCCATGGAATGACTCGAATCCGTGTGGTGTCCCGTTGCGCGATGGTTTGCCGGGTGAGTCCGCAGTCTCGATGGAGAACCTCGGGGCAAGTCTCGCTTCAGGGGCGCTGCGGGCCGCTGCACTGTTGATATTCAGGATATTTAGGCATTGGATCAGCTTTTCGGCGGTCGGCATTTCGCCATGACAGGCCAGTCGCCGATCCCCCGGTGTCCTCTCGCAGGTCGTTCCTGACTGAGGGCGGTCCGGTAATTCCATGTGAAGTCCCCGCAGGTGTGGCCATCGCCTCACGCCGGTGTTCAACTTCCGACAGTTCCCATGCCGGTGACTGCGCTGATCCCAGCGCGGCCTGCCCTCTACTTTAGCAGGTGTTCTTATGCCCCATACGCCACTTTTTACCAAGTCCACGCTGCCTCGCGATCTGATTGCAGGATCGGTGGTGTTTCTCGTTGCAGTGCCACTCTGTCTGGGAATCGCGCTCGCCTCAAACGCTCCTCTATTCTCTGGCCTGATCGCGGGAATTGTCGGCGGCATCGTGGTGGGATTCCTGAGTCGTTCGCACACCAGTGTCAGTGGTCCTGCAGCGGGTCTGTCGGCGGTAGTAGCGGCCCAGCTGATCGTGCTGGAGTCTTTCGAAGCGTTTCTATTCGCGGTGGTCCTGGCTGGGCTGGTGCAGATCGGATTGGGGTTGGCACGGGCGGGCTCGCTGTCGGCGTTTTTCCCCAGCAGTGTGGTCAAGGGACTGCTGGCTGCCATTGGTGTCATCCTGATTCTCAAGCAGATCCCGCACGTTCTGGGACATGACACCGATCCTGAGGGTGAGATGTCTTTCTCTCAACCGGATCATGAGAACACGCTGAGTGAAATTTATGCGATGCTGGGGGATCTGCATCCGGGGGCCGCCCTGATTGGACTGTTGTCGGTGGGGATCCTGCTGGCCTGGGACCGCATACCAGCATTGAAAAAATCACGTATCCCGGCCCCGCTCGTCGTCGTGCTGCTGGGGGTGGGACTCAGCCGACTGCTCCTCCAGTCATGGGGTGGTAATTGGCAAATCGGAGAGTCGCATCTGGTCCAGGTTCCCGTCGCCGGCAGTGTGCAGGAGCTTGTCGGATTTCTCCGCTGGCCCGATTTCTCACAGTGGTCGAACCCCGCTGTCTATATCGCGGGGTTGCTGCTGGCGGTCGTGGCGTCGCTGGAAACACTGTTGAATCTGGAAGCAAGCGACAAGCTCGACCCCCAGCAGCGTTCCTCGCCCGCCAATCGCGAATTGCTGGCTCAGGGGGTGGGAAATGTTCTTGTGGGGTTGCTTGGCGGTATTCCCATTACCTCGGTGATCGTCCGCAGCTCGGTGAACGTTAATGCCGGTGGTCAGACGAGGCTGGCCACGATAGTGCATGGGGTGTTGTTGCTGGTCTCGGTGATGTGGCTGCCCATGTGGTTGAACTGGATTCCATTGTCGTCGTTAGCGGCGATTCTGCTGGTGACGGGGTTCAAGCTGGCCAGCCCGACTCTCGTGCAGCAGATGTGGCGAGAGGGGAAGTACCAGTTCGCCCCCTTTATTCTGACAGTGATTTCGATCGTGTTCACCGACCTGTTGATCGGTATCGGCATCGGACTGGCGATCAGTCTGGCGTTCATCCTGCGGAGCAATCTCCAGCGACCACTGCGGATGATTGTCGAAAAGCACCTGGGCGGTATGGTCATGCATGTCGAGCTAGCCAACCAAGTCAGCTTCCTCAACCGGGCGGCCCTGGATGACGTGTTCAATTCGATCCCCCGAGGAGGACACATCCTGCTCAACGCGGAACACACAGCCTATATCGATCCCGACATCCTCAGCATGATTCGCGAGTACACCGAGAATACGGCCCCCGTGCGCGGCGTGCAGGTCAGCCTGTTGGGCTTTCGGGACAAGTACAACCTGCGTAACGAGATTCAGTATGTGGACTATTCGACCCGCGAACTCCAAGGCCAACTCACTTCGCAACAAGTGTTACAGATTCTGAAAGAAGGCAATGAGCGATTCCGCTCGGGACAGCGTTTAACACGTGATTCGGAGCGTCAGCGGAAAGCGGGGGCCGAGGGGCAGCATCCCCTGGCGGTGATTCTGAGTTGCATCGACTCCCGGACGCCATCGGAGTTGATTTTTGACCTTGGGCTGGGGGACATCTTCAGTATTCGGATTGCGGGTAACGTGACCAGTCAAAAAGTCCTGGGCAGCATGGAATACGGCTGCGCGGTGGCTGGTGCCAAGCTGATCGTCGTCATCGGTCATACCAAGTGCGGTGCGGTCACAGCTGCGGTCGATTTGGCGGGTTCGCCGCTCAGCGCCGAACAGGCGACCGGGTGTGGGCATCTGGAACCGATTATTCGAGAAATCCAGGAGGCGATCGATCCCGTGTCCTCCTCGCTCCGGGATAGCTGGTCAGAGCTGGAAAAGACCGGCTACGTCAATGCCATCGCTCGTCGCAATGTTTCCCTTTCGGTGGAACGAATCCAGCAGCAAAGCCACACGATTCAAAAGCTGGTCGCCGAAGGTCGCGTGGAAGTCGTGGGGGCGATGTACGATGTGGCGTCGGGACACATCGAATTCTTCAAACCCCCCACGTAACTCTCGCAGTCCGTTGAATAATTCGTGTTTTCGGAGTGCAAGAAAGGACTCATCCCATGGCGAGGCAATTGGCTGGATGACCGGGAAATAGTTGGGTGTGGTGTCCGATGCGTCTGGAATTTCAGGAACGACAGAATGAGGCGCTCAGGTTTTTCCCGGAACTTCGTGGCGGAAGACTGCCCGCCGTGGTGAATCTTCGGCCCGTGCGATTGCTGCATCAATGACCGGTCCAGCTCGCCGACAGAGACGATTCCTGACAACTTTGATTTCTCACGGACTACCGGGCAAAGATCCGGGGCATATGCACCAGAGCCCGTAGTTCATTCATCGAGACCCTCGGTTCGATTGGAATGCGGCGGATATCGAACGGGTCCGCTGCCGACTCAGAGATGCCGGAGTAGAAGCTGAAGGCCCATTGGAATCCGGCCTGTCGGATCAGATCGCGGGTCCGGTCTGTAAAGCTTGAGGGGCTCCCCACGGGAAAGCTGAACAGGGAAACTGGCGATTTCAACACTTCTTCGAGCCGGGCTTTACTGCCAAAAATCTCGCTGCGTTGCTCTTCGTTCGAACAGTACGACAGGACCGGGTGGTTGATCGTGTGGGCTCCGATTTCCATGCCGCTCGCATGCATTTCCTGCACCATCTCCCAGGTCATCCATGTGGCGCGGGACACTTCCAAAGGACATCGTTCCGAATCCGATGCATGGGCCAGCTGATCGAGAACGGTCTCCCGTTCGATCGGTGACAAGGTCTTGATGAGACGCAACAGCGTCCGCATTGCGGCTTCCTGGTCACGGAGATCCAGAGGGGCCTGGAGCCAGGGAGGAAATTCCAACTGAGTCTGAGAAGCGTGACGCACCACCCACGCCAGATCATCCCACCACGCTGCCACGCCGCGGTCGATGAACGCCGTACTGATGAAGAACACGGCGGACGCGTTGTGGACCTTGAGAATCGGAAAGGCCAGTTCGTAGTTGTCCCGATAGCCGTCATCGAAAGTCAGGAGAACCGATCGCCGACGTCCATTGCCAGACAGGACATCGGGCAGATCTTGTGAAGTGATCAGATCGCAATCCCGTTTCAGATAGCGGACCTGTTCCTCAAATCCATCGGCGGTAGTGCTAAAGACGCCTCGATCCAGTGGCGAGCTGGTCGGATCACCAATCCGGTGGTAATTGAGAACCACGACGCCATGCCACCGATCGACACGCCCCCACCAGCGGTGGGCTTGTGTCAGGCGACATGCGGTCAATGCGAGAGCTCGCTTGGAAGGGATTCGAATCATGTGGCTGCGATAAATACGGGACTGCGGTTGTTCTGACCCTAACCCATCTGGCGATCGACCGGGCCGGAACTCCGCTTCCCTCCGACGAATCCGATGTCATACGATGCCGATCTCACAAGACAGGCGGGTTGTTTCGGTCTTGTCGATCGATTCGAGACTGCGGAATTCAACGGAACTGCCGAAGATGGACTTCCCTTCGGGGGCATTGCGATTTCCTTTACAGACTTTCTCCCCGCAAATCGTCGGGGGGTGGGGGCTGCTGTTTATCGCTCTCTGGGGCGTCTCGGCAGTTTCCGCTGCAGACACCGCCCGGGTAGCCGCTTTGCATAAAGCTCACGCCGCGGCGCACCAGAAATTCGCGCAAGGGGTCGAAGAGGTCGCTCAACTGTGCGACGCGACCCAGCCGGATGTCGCTCGACAGATCCGTATTCTGGCGATCCCCTTTGCGGAACAGACCGTCAACGTGGACGAACTGCCGAGGAAGGTGCAGGCCGAAGATCCGCCCGGACTGCCGGAAGCCGAGCGTGAGTGGCGGGTGAAACTTCGCAAGTTGCGAGCTGACTACACCAATGAGTTGTACTTGTTATCGCGTCGGGCCATTCAGGAGAATCAGGCCAGCCTGGCCTACCGATTGATCCGTGAAGTGGCGTTTCAGAGCCCTGACGATCCCCGGGCTCGGACTGCATTGGGTTACAAACGGGTCAAGGATGAGTGGACGACGCCGTTTGCCGCCGAGATGAAACAGAAAGGGAAGATCTGGCACCGTCGATTTGGATGGATCGCCGAAAAGGATATCCCCAAGTACGAAGCGGGACAGAGGCTGTACAATGGTCAATGGATTACCGCCGAGAAGGAAGCCTTGCTGCGGTCTCGGTTTGATAATGGCTGGCGCATTCCGACGGAACATTTTCTGATACGCACCAATCATAGCTTGGAGCGTGGTTGCCAGATGGCCGAGGCCGTGGAAGTCTTCCACGCCTACTTCAAACGCGAGTTTGCCGCGTTTTTCTCGACATCGTTGCAGATCGGGAAGCTGATGGACGGGCAGCGGGGCGAGGCACCGCCGGACCTCTATGAGATCCATTATTTCCGCACTCGCGAGGAGTTTGTGGAGCGGCTCGGCAAAAAAAATCCCAGCGCCGGGAAGATCAACGGGATCTACATCCCCACGGACCGGGTTGCCTACTTCTTTCACAACCCGGATGCGTCCGAAGAAGCCACCCTGGAAACCCTGTACCATGAGGTCACGCATCAACTGTTGGGGGAAAGTGCCCGCAAGTGGGTTCCCGTGGGAACCGAACGGGACTTCTGGATCGTGGAGGGGATCGCGTGCTATCTGGAATCGTTCCACCAGGCAGAAGATGGAACCATCACTGTCGGCGACCCGGAGCATCCCCGTATTCTCTCCGCCCGTCAGATGATCACGGTCGATCAGTCCTATGAACCGCTGGCCCGGTATGCCCTGATGGGGCAAGTCCGCTATCAGCAGGGAGAACTCAGCACTCTGCAAAGTCGCTACGCTCAGGCGACCGGCTTAACCCACTTTTTCATGCATGCCAACAACCAACAGTACCGCGATGGCCTGATTGAGTATTTGACGCGAATTTACAGCCCCAATCAGAGAATCCGAACGAATCCCCTGTCGATCGAACAGATCCTGGGAGTGCCTGCGGCCACTCTCGACAAAGAGTATGCCGACTACATGCAGAACCTCAAAACCTCCGGCACTCCTTGATTGCGGGACGAAATGTCACTGTAACAATCACATCGTGGTCGTGCAGTTGATTCAATACAACTGAGTCCGGATGACGACAACGTGTCATCAGTCCGAAAAACCTCCAGGTGTTAAAGCTTACCTGGATTCTCCAGGGGGCACCGGAAGGGGAACCCGATCGGCAAAGATTGCCACTTTTCGACTCGGTGTTTTTTTGGCACTGGACGTGCGATTCATTCTTCGGTCACCACACGCCATCGAACCGATGGCGACCCTCTCCCCGACGAATTCTCCGACCGAGTCGCGAGCGATCCGAGAGGGGCCCACCGTGGTGCCGCTGATGGGAGAATCTCATGATCACCCGCAAAATGTCACTGGCGTTGTCACTGCTGGCTTCCCTGTTTTCGACGACTGCGGCCTTTGCACAAGGCCCATGGCCGACGCTCAATCGTCCCACCATGGCGACTCCGATTCAGGAGTTTGTGCCCGCTCGCAACCAGTACTACTCCGCCCCGTCAATTGCTCCCGCTCAGACCAACTGGTCCGGTGTGGGATACAACAACCCGGCATGTGCCAATGGGGCCTGTGCGGTTCGTCAGTATGGGGTTGGCGCCTATGGAACCGGTACGTGTCCAAACGGGCAATGTCCTGCGGGGGCTTGCCGCAATGGGCAATGTGCCACGCCAATGCGCAGCCGAGTGAATTCAAATTACGGTCCGCAGAGCTATGGCCAGGGGGGAAGCTGTCCGAATGGACAGTGCTCGCAAAATCGTGCGGGAATGACATCCGGCTACCGCAACATGAACCCGGTCTATGCCCCGAATTTGTTTCAGGGATTTCCATTTCCGGCCCGCAGCCTGCCGACTCCACAACAGCCGATGAATGGATATCAGGGAGTGAACCGCCTGACTCCGATGAATGGCGGTTACCAGATGCCCGCTTACATCGGACGGTCGTCGGAAGCCGAATTTCCGGAACTCCAGACAACCGAAGAGGATATTCGACTCCAATAGCACTTGATGAAA
>QWPB01000005.1 GCA_003671275.1 Planctomycetota bacterium
CGATGTATCTTGTTTGTAGGTAGAAACTTACGAGAGTCGCTGTTTTTGGGGTGTCTAAATAATCGGAACCGTAACCGGGACCATCGGAACGAGCGTCCCGAACGAAGACCGGAGCCAGCGTTGATACCATACCAGTGTCGCGCAAACGACGCGTTACACCGCACGGCCGATCATCATAAGTTCCCGGCAATCTGATGATCTACGAATGACGGTCACTGGAAACGATCCGAAGCGTCGGATTGGCAGCGGAGAGTGTTGAGTGCTGCGCTCGGCGAGCATTCGGAAGTTGATCACCGGGGTGTCATCATGGCGGACAGGGTCTGCGAACTCAGGAATAGTCGATAGGTACTACCGGGTAACTCGGCGAAGTCCCAGCGCTGGTAGAACGCCTTGGCTCTGTCATCGACACAGTCCAGAATGACCGCGACGAAGGCGAACGTCAGCCCTGCTTCATGGCAGTCGCGCAACGCCTGAGCGAGCAGCAGATCCCCCAGCTTCTGGCCTTGCTGGACTGTGCTCACACCGAGCCAAGCCAGAATCGCCACGGGCAGCGCTCGCCGAGGCAGTTTGCGAGCGAGTGCCGAAGGGAGGTCCCCGAAATCGACTTGGCCAGTGGCCAGGGTGTAGAAGCCCGCGATGTCGCCGTCGCGATCAAGCAGAACCTTGGTGGAGGAGAGCCGCTTCTCCTGATTCTGGAGTGCCTTGGTTCGCAGCCAGTCATTGACATCGCTTTGGCCGCAATCGAACGCCGAACGCGGATGGCTTCGCTGAAGCGATTTGAGTGAGAAGCCTGTGGGAAACACCACCCCGCTCACTTCGCGCCTCGCATGATGGCTCCCAACCGCTTTTGGGCAGGAGTAAGTTTCGAGGGGGCATTCAGCGCCTGCCAGAAAGCCAACTGCTCGTCCGGACTGAGCAGAATCGTCTGATCGCGCGCGCTGGCCACTTCGCGGCGTGCTTGGGCCACGGTCACGGTTCGGACATAGTCGCTGACGCTGATTCGCCGCAACTCGGCGGCGGCGGTGAGAGCCTGTTTGCTTTCCGCATCCAGCCGGACCATCAGCGGACTGACCGTCGCGGTTGATGTCGATCGCTTATTCATTGTGTGTCTCCTTGGAACCAATTGTATTGCGATTTGCAATACGGTCAAGATGTCGATCGATTGACCGCACTGCAATGCCGCTGGCGGACTGAGGCTGCGACGTTCTTGAGGGGCCGCTCGGTCACAGCACGGCCTCCAGATAGGGCCGGATGATGCGCTTCACGCGACAGATGTCCGCATAGTGAAGTAGCGACTCGACGTTGACGCGGCCCTGCTGACGGTATGCCTTGAGCGCTTCCAGAACGGTGTCGAGACCTATTCGATTCCGATGTTTGAAGCAGTCTGCCAGTGTCTTCTCACGGCTGTAGATGCGAACGGGGACTCCGTCGACCGCGTGCGTTTCGATCCCTTCCGAATAGGCGGGGCCGCTGAACCAGAAATGCCTCACCGGCGGATAGGACAGCCGAGGCGGTTCCGCCCCTCGGGGAATGGCGACGCAGATTTCGTGGGGAATCTGGGTGGTGAGTTCGTGCCAGGCGAGCGCCGAGATCAGGCAGAGCACTCCGTTGGGAATCTTGAGAGCGACGGTGGGGAACGGTCCCAGCAGCGGACCATTGACGGGCGCGAGATCGGCGGTCCATTGGCCATCCGGCGTGGGTTCGACATGGGAACCGCGACGAATCGACAACCGGCCGAGTTGGCCCAGGTCGATCTCTTCGCCGAACACGCAACGGACCGTTCCCGTCGTTTCGATCAACAGGTCCATGTTGCCTCCTATCGGGGCCGACGCAGGATGTTGCGACGGGGACGGTCGACCATCAGACCATCGAGCGATGACTGCACACCCGACAATTGCGTGGCGACCCGCTGCCGCAGCGCAGCGTTGTCGCGCAGATGTTGTGGCTCGACGCCGTTCATCAGCCGTTGAGCGCGTTGCACCAGATCATCGAGTTGGTCGTTCGAGTGAACGCTCAGTGCCCGGAACCGCTCGAAGAATTCGGTCAGATTCGTGACCGCCGTGTCACGGAAGACCTTCGGCTTCCCGTCCGTCTCGCCATTCAGACGTTCGCCCAGGTGGTCCACGAGCTTGGCCAGTTCGTCAAGAAACGCTTTCTCGGCGAGCTGCACGGCTTCATCGAAACGAGCCTGCACGCGACGGCATTCCTGTTCGTAGAGGGCTGGGTTGAGTTGCCGCAGATAGTCCGGCGGTTCGACAGACGGGTATTCGTGCTCGATGCCAAACAGTCCGATTAACGAGACCGGATAGTCGCTGGGATCGAACAGATCACCCAACCGCCGCCGAGCGGCCGAACGAAGGTCACCGTAGTGCCGGTCGAGTTCTTCCACGGCCTCGATCAACTCGTCCCTGAACCCCGCGATCTGCCGATCGAAGTCGGTGATGGCTCGCTGCGGGATCAGGCGAATCCCCGGCTCGGGATACGGCAGCGAGATCGCTCGCCAGTAGCTCTGGCAGCGGCCCTTGATGGCGGTCACGGCCTTGAACGCGGGGTGGGACGTGTCCAGCAGCTTCTTACCCGCCGACAGAAACTTCCCTTCCGCGCCGAACGAGTCGGCGGCCTGATTCTTCTGCTCGACGGTCAGCGACTTGCGGGTGCCGAGCCACGTGAAGCTCAGCCGCACCGCGGCCATCGTTCCCCGCAGCCGTTCAGACGCAGCGGACGACTGCTGTGCCGAATCCGTGCGAGGTTCATCCAACAGAGATGCACTCATGAGGTTGCCTTTCGTGAGGAATGTGGGGTGTCAAAACGAAAACGCCGCTCGATCCGCGTGAGGGATAGAACGGCGTGGGGGGAAATTTGCGGGCGGTAACTACGGCGATGCTGCGATCGACTACGGATGGTTGATCGTGGGGAGCGGAAACGCCGTGCCTTTGTACCGCTCCTGCAAGGTGGCCTGCATGATCTCAATCTCGCGGTACTGCACCTGGCGTGTTTGCTCCAACTCCAGACCCTTCTCCACCAGGTCACGTTCGGGGCCAGCGGGCAGTGCCTCAACTGCTTCGGGATTGGTCGCCAGCAGATTCAGAATCACTTGGGTCAATTCCATCCGTTGATCGACCGAATCCTTGGGAGATGGAAGCCGCTCCTGCTGCATCAGTTTGTCCATCTTCACCTTCAGTTCGAGATACTGCTCATCGACAGCGAGATGACGAGTTGCCATCTGAACTAACTCGGGATCGACATTCGTGGTTGGTGCTGATCGTGCGGTATTGGTCAATGATCGCAGTTGCTGAAACATGCGTTCCTGGTATTTCTCGAAGGACTCCTTGCCGGAAGGAGTCTCGAAACGGATTGCTTGCAGGTTGGCCACAGCGGTTTGCCAGTACGTTGCAGTAGCCTGTCGCTTCTGGTTCCGTTGAATTGCGAAATCAACAGAGCCAGAGTCTGGAACTTGTCCTCTCAACTGGGGATAGACGGCAGAACCCCGTGGAGGCGGGACAAACGGCCCGCTTTTCGGTTGCGTGCTCCGTTCCCAGATTGGGCGGATGAACGCGATCATGATTCCCATCGCGATGATCGTCTTCCAATTCAACTTCGACCCCTGTGACTCCTTCCCCGTCGAACCAAGAAGCGGTTCGACAACGCGGTCGAACCGAGGTCGCCAGTAATTGTGGGTCACCACCAAGGCCAAACAGGTCAAGACCACCAGAAACCAGAGCGCCGCGTCGCTCAGCAGCAGAAGAAGCTGGTAACCCAGCGACCATGCCCCCCAACCGGCGAGAGCGAGGAGAACTACTAACGCAGGCTTGTTGGTCAATGCCCACTTCGGCGATGGACCGCTCGAAGGGGGCGACGAGTCTTTGCGATCATCACAGTCTGACTCACCAGACGGTGAATCATGTCCGGAGTCCGTTTCTGATCTGGGTTGATCCATGAAGCAGTCCTATGTGTTGTGAGTTGAAGGAGCTGGGTTGGTTAGCGGCACGAAGATTCCTGATCAGGAGCCTTCGGCTGCTTTGTGCTGTCGACTCCCGACGTCGGGAGAGTGCTTCCCCTCACGGACCGATGCGCATCGTCATCATTTGCGGATGATACTCATAGTCCGTAGAGCGATACTCATTGTCAACATCCAATGGCTTGCATGGGAAAGCGAGCCGACATCCTGGAGCGATTTGGACAGCGCGTGCGCGAGCTGCGGAAGGAGCAAGGCTATTCCCAGGAGAGCTTCGCGGCGGCCTGCGAACTCGACCGCACCTACATCGGTGGAATCGAACGGGGTGAGCCGCATCATTTTTCCGGGAACACTGCTACTTACAAATAGCGGCGCGACGCTGGGCGTTCCAAAAATTACACACATTCAAGGCTGCATCAATGATGGTGTTGCAGCCTTCCTGCGAATGCGCCCAGGGGTTATTCACGAATACCTCTATTACTACTGGTCAAGCCAAACAAAGCATCTTCACGCATGGGTGAATCTTGGCGCTCAACCCAACCTCAACACGCAGATTATCGGCGGATGGCCCGTCCTCCTGCCGACCTGTGACGAACAGCAACAGATCGCCGATTTCCTAACGTCCGAACTAGCCCAGATCGCATTTTCATCGAGACGACTTAGTGACGAGATTTCATTGATGCAGGAGTATCGTACGCGCCTCATCGCCGACATCGTCACTGGCAAGCTCGATGTCCGCGAATCGGCTGCCGCACTCCCGGATGATCTGGAAGCTGTCGAATCCGACGCCGAAGAGCTGCTCGACAGCGACGAAACCACGGACGACGCTGAACTCGACGCCGAACCCGAGGAGATCGAGGCATGAAGAAGAAGGCTTCTCGCAAAAAGGACGATCTCGCTCCAGTCGAAGAGATGGTGAACTTCCGCAAACGCGAGTTTTACGGAAGTCGATTCCGCTGCCTGCTCGCAACGAGCCAACAACGTCCTGCTGTTGCCAAGTTCCTGACGAGCCTTGCCCCCGATGGAGTCTCTGTTACTGAGAAACACGTGTGGGCACCACAAGGTTTCAGGGAACCGGAAGAGGCCAGACTCGCAGAGACTCCGGAATTTCTCTCCTTGGCCCACGGAGGTACTCTGCGCGGTTGGTGGCTCGCGAAGCCGGGCCGTGCGAACACGCCGAACTGGGACATTGTCAGCGAGTGCGATCACAAAGGCACGAAAGGGCTGATTCTGATTGAAGCCAAGGCGCACGCTGACGAATTTGGCGACGACCGGTGCGGAGCGACAAATCGGGACAACTACAATCAGATTTGCGATGCACTCAAAAAAGCCAACATGGAATGGAACAAGATCGTCCCAGGTTTCTCACTTTCAGCCGACTCAAAATATCAACTGAGCAACCGATTCGCCTTCGCATGGAAAGTCGCGTCACTGGGAACCCCTGTCGTACTGATCTATCTGGGGTTTCTCGACGCTCATGAAATGGGCCGCGGACGGAAGCTGTTTACAAGCCATGATGATTGGGAAAAGTGCATCAAGGACGGCGGGAAAAACCATGTTCCAGAGTCGATTTGGGGTAAGGAATACTTTGTCAACGGAACTCCCCTATCCAAGGGACAACTTGACGAGCCTCGTCCCTGCCGGAGCCGTCCTTCAAATGCGGACACTGTCGGCTGAGGCCCCTCTGCCAGACCGTGGGGATGTGGTGCTTATTCGTCACCCGTCAATAGCACACGCCGACGGAATCGACGGGGTCGCAGTCGGCGAGTTCCGGTGGTCAGAGCGGGCTGACGAGAACGGTCGGACTGACCACGTGCTTGTCAGTCTCAAACCACGCACGGGAAGCCGAGGTGGTCGGACAATCACGATCCAAGTACCGATTGCTGAGTGGCCGACCTTCCGGCCGACAGCGGTCTTCGCCCCGACCGGAGGTACAATCGGTGGCTAAACTGATCCCCCACGCCGATCCCGCAGCCATCGCACTCAAGCCCGAGCGGGATGTCGCCCAGGCGCTGGTTGACACTTTGCCAGACGACTGTCTCGTCTATCACAGCTTTCCGTGGCTTCGACCAGAACGGAATGATCGCGGCCAGAAACTTTTCCTCCGCCAGGGTGAAGCGGACTTCGTTGTACTTTCTTCACTCGGCCTTCTTGTCCTTGAGGTGAAGGGCGGTGAGATCCGCTACGAACCGAACACAGGGATGTGGTATCGGCTGCTTCCCAGCGGACTTCTCAAGGAGATCCGCGACCCGTACCGACAGGCCTCGGACAACATGCACGCGCTTGTGAAGACGATCCTCGAGCGAGAGTTTCCGATTGAAAACGTGCTCCCCTGCGGTTTCGGTTACGCCGTCGTATTCCCCGACTGCCGTTGGACGGGGACGCCACCTCTGGGGGCTGACCGGCCAGTCATCCTTGACAGTGCGGATCTGCCCGCACTTGGAAATCGTGTTCAGTCGCTTGTCCGGAGGTGGGACCGAAATCCTAATCCTACGCCCCTTACCGGCGCAAATCGTCAGCGAGTCAAGTCTGGTCTCGCTGGAACGTTTCGGCTTTTACCTGCATTGGACCGGGTCGTGGCCGACCAAGAAGCGACACTCCTTCAGCTGACCGAGTGGCAAGCGGTGGCTCTTTCTGGGCTCTACACGAATGACCGACTCGTGGTCTCGGGGCCAGCCGGTTCGGGGAAGACGATGCTCGCGGTGGCAACCGCAAAACATCTGGCAATCCGCGAAAAGAAGGTTCTGTTTCTGTGCTTCAACCGTTCGCTCGCAGACTGGCTGAGTGAAATCCTATCGCCATCTTCGTTTCCGACCGTAACCGTCAGCACCTTCAGCTCTCTCTGCGCTGAATGGTGCCGTCGCGCGGAAATTCCATTTCGCGTGCCGGTCGCTGCCCCGGAGCGGCAGGAATTCTTTCGATCAACCGCAGCAGAACTTCTGTGTCAAGCGACAGACCAGTTGTTGGAGCGATTCG
The DNA here is from genome assembly GCA_003671275.1 of Planctomycetota bacterium. Classification (GTDB taxonomy): domain Bacteria; phylum Planctomycetota; class Planctomycetia; order Planctomycetales; family Planctomycetaceae; genus TH-plancto1. The sequence goes on from QWPB01000005.1 coordinate 6,932, forward strand.
ATGCCGTCATCGTCGACGAGGCGCAGGACTTCGAACCGGAGTGGTGGCTTCCGATCGAGCTGCTGAACGTTGAAGCCGAGGACGGATCGCTATTCATCTTCTATGACCCAAAGCAGAATCTGTTTGTTAACAAAAATCTCGTCTTTCCTGCAATCGCCGCTCGGTTTGAACTGCCTGTCAACTGCCGCAACACGCGCCGGATCGCTGATCTTTGCAGTCGGGTCCGAGGCGTTGACATCCCGTCGGCCGTGTTCGCACCCGTGGGGGTGGAGCCGCATGTTGATGTCATTCCGGATGGAGACCACCGCGCAACCGCGGTCGAGCAGCAACTCAAAGAGTGGGTAAAAGACGGTAAACTTATGACATCCCAGGTCGCGATCCTCTCGCCTTATCGGCCGGAGGGTTCGGGATGTTGTGTTGGAAACCGAACCCGACTTGCTGGGTTGCCTGTCACCACTGATCCTGCCGCGTGGCGGGCTGGGAGTGGAGTCCTCATCGCATCAATCCGGAGCTTCAAGGGGCTAGAAGCCGACGCCATCATTTTGACGGATGTGGGCAAGCCGGACGTTGGAACATTCTCAGTGGCCGACCTCTACGTTGCTTGTTCCCGAGCTAAGCACTTGTTAACGATCTACGCGACGGAGCCAATCGTCACATGATTGATCAGCGTTTCATAGCTAAGACCAGCGTGCACAGCCGAGAATCGATGACAGCATCGTGCGGGAAGTTTTACTGCTCGTCACTTCTGATCTAGATGGCGGGGGGGAGGCTATCAATTTCCAGAAGGCATATAATAGTGCCGGATGTTTTATTCCTGATTGGCAGTCGAATTGTATGAAGTGGTCTTTTGAAAGGAGGCCATCGCATGATGAATCCCCTTGAGTGGTGTGGTGGACAGGCAAGAACATGCACTGGAACGTCGATTACTTTCGCGAGCACGCGCTGCTCTGCGAACTCTGGTACTGCGAGACCCGCCTCTGCGAAGACTGGTGCGAGGTAGGCTTCGACCGCGCGAATCGCCCGGAACACTTTGCCGAATGGTCGATTGGTGTAAGCGTCCGAGAGTGAATCGGTCTTCACCGGCTCACCGTGGCAATCGAAAACGCCCGCGATCTCACCATCCGAGTGCCGCTTGATCAGATCGCTGGCGGTCTTCCTCAGCTTGCCGAAGGAGAGTTGGCGGATTTCCTGGCCGTCGTCGCGAATCCGTTGAATCAGCCGTGCGAAGTGATTCGGAATTGCCTGATTGGCATTGCTTCCCTTGGTCTGTTGATCGAGTGGAGCGCCTTTCTCATTGAGGATCAGCCGATCCGATGGGCCAAATTCTCCGAATTGCTTGCGGCGTTCCAGTGCCCATTCAACGGCCTGGACCGTCAGCGGAAAGAGGATGTGTTCTCCATACACGCCGCTCTTGCGGCGAATCCGCTTAATGAAGCTGTCCTTGTCAGTGGTTGCGAATCCCAGCACTTCTTGCTCGCGTGGAGTGTGAGCTTTGCGAAACTGGACTTCCCCGACGAGCAGCGAGGCAATCTCGGCCCGTCCGAATCCGCAGTTCAATCCGAGGAGCAGCAGCAATCGGTCGAAAGGTTGACCGTAACGCATCAACAACCGAAGTTCGTCGAGAGAAAACGTCTCGACCTGCTCCAGGCTGCGTTTGGCGTGGTCGCTGGGGAGCCTGCGAATCCGGCGATCAAAATCTTTGAAGGCTTGCGGCTTTGTCCAGTCGAACTCACTGCTGGCATGGAGCCAGGTCAGGAACCGCATCAGAGTACCTGGCCTGCATTCGCTGAATGCGGGCGGCGTACTGATGCTGCATTTCGTGCGGGGCTCGGGGCACCGGGATGTCGGGTATCCCTTTGGCGATCCGCTGGGCGACCGCAAGGAGGGCGGGTGACCAGAGTGGGCGTGGTTCCTGGCAGCTCTTCTCGAACGTCTCCCACAGTTCACGCAGTTTCCGTTCGCGATTCTCGGCTTCTTTGCGGTCGGTGCCGAGCAGGAACTTGTGCTGTTGGAGCTTTCCGGACTTGCTGTGCTCCCAGCCGATCTGGCGGGCGTAGTACCCACGCGGATCGGGAGCCCATTTTCGGCGAGTACGAGTGGCCATTGGCACCCTCATTCTGACCCGCCTTATCGGAACATTGGTCCCGAAAACGAGCCCTTATCGGAACATTTATCGGAAACTGGGCAATTTCGAGGGGTTGCCGATCTCGGCTCAAACTCGAAAAAACCCATGACATCCAATAAAAATAGCCACTTGCGAGGATTTCGCAAGTGGCTATCCGATGGAGGCGGCGGGAATCGAACCCGCGTCCTGAGAACCTTCAAGTGGGGCCTCTACGTGTGTAGCCGGTCGTTTGGGGTCACGGGGGTTGGCACGGCAGGCAGAGCCTCAACCCGTCAGGGGACGACAGAGTCTTATCCGGAGAGTAGTCCCCGCGATGGCAAGCCATCTTGGTTCCGGACCAGCCTGTATTTGTGACCGGTCTTTGGACTCCACAGGCGGGGATTCCTCAACCGGCGTTGCCTATCTCTAGGCGACGAGTGCAAACTGCTTGTTGGCAGTTAATTTTTGATCGGCTTTTTACGTGGCCAGCTGATCAACCACGACACGCCACCGTCACCATCGGAGAACCAGTCAATACCGATCGCCCCCGAGTTGCTGCATGGGGACCACTCGCGAACGAGCCATCCCCTGCTGCAACCTCTATTCTACACCGGGACCGGGACGGGTCAATTGGGGACTTCCGAACATTCACCGAGAAGGCGGCAATGGCCTGATGGGTTCTCCCATCCCGATTTGTTGAAAATCATTGAGACAGGGCACCACTCGATTTCACGCCGGGAGTTTTCGCCGTCGTCAGCTCCCCGCAGCAAGCATTACACCCTGCGAGAAGACGTGCCGGGACGAAGACAGGCGATCCCATTGAAACCCGTTGACTGATTCGAGACGATGCCGAAATGGGCCCCGCAGAGACGGGCCAGCACGCAAAGAGTGAGCACTGAAATGAAACAATTGGGACGTATCGCGTGGTTGTGGCTGGTTTGTTTGGGAATCAGCGGTGCAGCGTATGGCGAAGAACTGCCCACCATTGGGATTGAACTTCCGAAGACTGATGAAGGGCTGCCTGGGGCAGGGCCGATTCGGCGGTATGACTGGTTCCAGAATCTGTGGAAGCAGCGGCGTGGCCAGTGGGCACAGCAGGTCGAGCAGGACCAGCAGGCGGTCGTCTTCCTGGGCGATTCGATCACCCAGGGATGGGGCGAGAACGCTGGTGGTCGATTTCCGGGACTGAAGTTCGCGAATCGCGGCATCAGCGGTGACACCACTCGCGGGATGCTGATTCGACTGAAGTCCGATGTGCTGGCCCTCCATCCGTCGGCTGTGGTGATCTTGATGGGGACCAACGATCTCGAGGAAGGAGCCGAACCAGAAACGATTGCCGCGAACTTTGCCCTGATCATCCAGGCACTCAAAGAACACAATGCCAAAATGCCGATCGTGGTCTGCAAGATGTTCCCGAGTTCACAGACCAAGAAACGCCCTGCGGACAAGATCAAAAAGACGAACGAGCTGTTCTTTGCAGCGGTCAAGGGGGATCGTCAGGTGACTGTGGTTGACACCTGGACGTTATTCGCCGATCCGATGGGTGATGCGCAGCCCGCTCTATTTCCGGACCTGCTGCATTTGAATGATGCCGGGTACGCCGCGTGGGCTCGCAGCCTGACCCCTGTTCTGGCGACATTGGGATTTATGGAAACGGAAGATGACAAGTTCGATCTAGAGCCAGGAGCCATTAGTCTATTCAATGGACGCGATCTGAGCGGGTGGGGGTTCCGGGATCAGAAGTCCCAGGACAAGCAGGAGAGCTTTGAGGGCCAGTCAGCAAGCTCGGATGGCCGTTATGTGGCGTTGCATGGTCGTCTGGTGGTGACCACACCGCCGGAAGGCAACCGTGTGCAACAGATGTGGACCACACGTGAGTTCCCCAAGAACTTCACCTTGAAGCTGGAGTTCCGGGCGACACCCAATGCCGACAGTGGCGTGTTCATTCGTCGCCCCCAGCTGCAGTGTCGTGACTACCCCCTGGCGGGACCGTACAAGGATTTGAAGAACTACAAGCCGCAGGACTGGAATGAACTGGTCGTGGTCGTGAAAGGCAGCGTGGCTCATTGCACCTGTAATGGAGAGGTGCTGGAAGCTGAGTACAAACTGCCAGAGAGCGGTCCGATTGGCCTGGAAGGGGATCGTGGCCAGATGGAATATCGGCGGATCCGGGTCATCGAAGAGTAGAACCGGCCGCGGAAACGAACTCCCCCGGAGTCTCGCAGAGATTCCGGGGGAGTCGATTCAGGATTGGCCAAAGATGCGGTAGAAGTAAACCGTGCTGATCAGAAACCCGATTACGATGACACCGTAGCGGATGTAAGTCTTGTTGAGCCTGCGGGCGTAGCTGGCTCCCGCAAATCCTCCCGCGATTCCGGCGAGGATCATGGGAAAGGCCAGCTGCCAGTCGACCTTTTGCTGCCACACGAACAGGGCGACCGAGGTTCCATTAATCAAAGATGCCAGCAAGCTCTTGATGACATTCATGCGATGAATATCCTCGCTGCCCATCAGGGCCAGCGAACTGAGCATCAGGATACCAATCCCAGCCCCGAAGTAGCCGCCGTACAGCGCCACCAGGAATTGAAACAGGACGATCCCTACGCGGGTGGACAGCGAGGGGACCTTGTGCGGCAGGCCAATTCCCGTCCACTTGGTAATCAGTGGTTGCAGCATGAACAGCATCGTCGCCAGCAGGATCAGCCACGGCACCAGCCGCTCAAAGGTGGTGGAGGGATAACTGACCACGAGCCATGTTCCCAGGGCCCCGCCGATGAAAGATGGGATCAATAGCGGGATGATTTCGTTCTGGGTTCCCCGCAGTTCTTGTCGGTAGCCCCACACCGCCGCAAGTGAACCGGGAAAGAGAGCGATGGTACTGGTGGCATTGGCGATGATCGCGGCATCCCCCCCAGATCCGAGAACCAGGATCAGCGCAGGAAATGTGAGCAGTGTTCCCCCGCCCGCAACCGAGTTGATGATTCCCGCAACAAAGGCGGATGCGCACAGGATCAGTTGGTCTGTCATCGTACCGCGAGTCTAGTCGGGTCACACAGCGCTGCCAACCAGCGGGCGGTGCCACGGTCCATGGACGACGTCGTCGAACCTTCGTACAGTGAATTGATCCAGGACTCAAGGGATCGCCACCATGCTCAATCGTCGTCAGGCTTTGGGAGTAATCGGGATGTCCGCAGCGGCGCTGGCCGGTGGTATCGGGGAGGCGGCCAATCCAGCCAGCGGCTGGGTCGATGCCCACTCTCATATCTGGACCCGTGATCTCACCCGGTATCCGCTGGCCAACGGGCAAGGATTAGACGATCTCAAGCCTGCCAGCTTTACAGCCGAAGAGCTGATCCAGTTGGCAGGAGCACATGGCGTCACGCGGGTCGTGCTGATTCAGCATAAGCCGTATCACGGACTGGACAACCACTATATCACGGACAGCATCGCCCAGTTCCCCGGGGTGTTCTCCGGGGTTGCCTGCATCGAGGCCGACCACGCCCATCCGGAAAAGGAGATGGACCGGTTGCAGAAGCTGGGGATGCGGGGATTTCGGATTCGTCCCGGCGAGGGAGGAACGCCGCTGTGGCGAGACTCAGTCGGAATGAAAGCCATGTGGGCGCATGCCGCCCGACAAGGGACGGCGATCTGCCCCCTGATCGGACCCGAAGACCTGCATGAGGTGGAGACTCTGTGCCGACTCTATCCAGAAACGCCGGTCGTGATCGATCATTTTGCCCGAATCGGAATGATGGGGGCGATCTCCGAAGAACAGGTGCAATCGCTCTGCAAATTGGCCCAGTTTCCCAAAGTCCATGTCAAGATCTCGGCGTACTACGCCCTGGGTAAGAAGCAGCCGCCACACACGGAGCTGATTCCAATGATGCAGTCATTGATCACCGCTTATGGCTGTCGCCGACTGATGTGGGGCAGCGATTGCCCCTACCAGTTGACCACACCGAACACATACGGCGACTCGCTGAAACTGTTAACGACCCATAGTCCGTTTTTAAGTGATGCCGACAGGCAGGAACTGCTGAAGGGCACCGCGACACGCGTCTTCTTCGGCTGAACCAGCCAGTTGCTTACGATTCATACGATACCTATCGCTGGTTTTCTCGTTACGGACCGTTGGAATCGGTTCAACCGCTCCCTCTGACTTCGTCGATAAGTATGCGGGGCTGCGCGATGTCGCGAGTTCGAGCGTGCTCGATCGGTGGCATCGGCAGTATTGCAGACGGCTTGGTTCCGGATGCAAAAGGGGGGATCATGATTCGCAAATCGAGCCGGTGGCTGAGCCTTTCAGCCGCGCTGTGTGTGGCTGCGTCGGGAATGACCGGCTGCAGCTCCAAGCCATTGCTGTCCAATATTCGCATTCCAGGCTCCAAGTCGGGAATGGAAGAGAAGGTGGCGGCCAGCAAACAGGCCGAGAAAAAGCAGGCCGAGAAGCCCACTTTGAGTCAGAAAGAGTCCTCTAAACTTCTCGCAGAGGCGCAGGCCTTCGAGAAACAGGGAGATTTCACCAGCGCGGCGAAGTCATACCGCAAGTACTTCGAACAGCAGGGAACTATCTCGCCCATCGAGCGGCAGAAAAACGCCTCCGCACTGAAGTCTGAAAAGACAGCTGTGGCCGAGAAGGCTCCGGAGAAATCGCCCGTGAGGGACACTTCCCAACCGACGATTCGTCCGGCCACCAAGTCCCAGGTACAGCCCAGTTCCACGTTGACTTCGGATGAGCCCCAAGATCCCTGGGCGGAGCTGGATTCGCGGCCCACGGTCACTCCCCAACGGTCAACCTCCGATCGACTCGATCCGACGAAGATCGTGCGACAATCACCTGTCCAGGATGCGGACGCGGTCGAGCGCCCCGCCTGGGCCGCTGAAAACTTGACCGCCTCCTCGAAGGCTCCCGAAACGGATCAGAAAAACCCAGACCCTCCCGTAGTCACTTCGGAGGATCTGGACGACCTTCTGGATCTGGATGAAGGCAAACTCGACTGGGGCGATGACGACGTAGCTGTTACCGCAGCTGACACGGTCGATTCAGCCTCTTCCCTCGATCAGGACTCGGCGGCAGCGAAGGCTTCTGAGGAAGCTTTGCCCCGACTCGATCTGTTTGGGTCCGGTGAGTCCAAGTCCCCTGTCGCCGCACCCGCGGAGGTGGACTCCGTCGCTGCGGCCCCGGCGGAAGCGGATTTGCTTGAACCACTCCAGGCCGATTTGACTGCCTCCGAGACGCAATCCCCGGATGCGGCTGAATCCGATGCCCCGGCGTTTGAACCCGGCCCTCCGGAAGCAGCCGTTGCGGTGTCCGTTGATTCGACCGAAGATCTCTCCCCGCCGATGATGGACGACGCGGTTGGAACCGATTCGAATCCACCCCTGTCCGTGGCTGAGCTATGCAAGCAATGTGAGCCCTGGATCTACTCATGGGCGGTCAAGCTCGAATCCACCGACCCCGCAATTCGCAAAGAAGCCCTGAACCAGCTGGCGAACTCGGGAAGCGCGGCCCGCTCTGCGGGTCTGGCGGTCCGGGCAAGTCTCGCGGATGTCGATCCGCTGGTGCAGTGCCATGCGGCATGGGCTCTGTGGGAGATCGAAAACGATTCCACGGCGAGCGTGGACATGCTCTCCACGCTCGTGAATAGCCCGAAATCCGAAGTGGCCCAACTGGCCTGTTACATGCTGGGTGATATCGGTTCGCCAGCCGATGCGGCGGTGGATGAACTGGTCACACTGCGGGACCATGCAGACGCGGAGACGCGAATCCATGCCGCTGAGGCGCTGGTCCGGATTCAGGGGTCCGATGATCGCTCGGTACAAATCCTGTGTGACGGACTGAAGTCCCACAGTGCCCAGGAACGATGGCTGGCGACGGTGGCTCTGGGGCGTTGTCGCGGGGCGCACTCCGGATTGGCGGTTGAGGCTCTGACGAAATGCCTGTACGACGTTGATGTGGATGTTCGGTGTGCCGCGGCGTTGAGCCTGGGAGGGCTGGGGACGGAAGCCCGGTCCGCTGTTTCGGCTCTGGAAAAAGTATCGCATCGGGATGATCCCGTTGTCAGCGATGCCGCCAATGCTGCCCTGGCCTGTATTCAGCGATAGCCCACCCTGCCGCCGACTGCCCTGAGTTCTACTGCCTGATTGCCAAGGCTCTGCACCCATGAAGATGACGACCGAACAATCCACCGGGCACCGGACAACCACCGCGATCATCGTGACGGCGCTGCTGGTGTTTGCGGCTCCGCTGATGACCCTGGGATTGCGTTATCTGCGACTAGATAACAACGTCGAGTCATGGTTGCCCGCCAACGACTCCGAAGCAACGATCTTCAACTGGTATCGCAGCCACTTCGATGAAGAAGAACGCATCCTGGTGACCTGGCGCGGAAGCACGCTGGATGACCCTCGATTTGATGCACTGCGCACACGTCTTCTGGGCCAGGTGGATGCCGATGGAATGCGTCGCGGTGGGGTGCCTTACATCTCGACAGTCGTGACCGGACGAGAGATGCTGCAGCGGATGGTGGGCTATGGCGTTCCCCAGGACGAAGCCATCTCCCGGATGACCGGAACGCTTATCGGGACCGGGCGTGTCAAGTTGCGGCTGACGGACGCAGGACGCGAGGAACGTGCATTCGCTCTGCAACAGTTGAAGGAGAAGGCCCACCATCAACTGGGAATCGATGTGGTCGCGATCGCCACATCATCCCAGACGTTGAATGCGCCACCAGCCGACACTTTGGATGAAACCTCGGATTCCGCCACGGTTGAAACGAGCCCAGCCGAAGTCGTTCTGGAACCGCTGGTGATTCCCGCCTTCGACCTGGAGTTAACCTGGAAGGGCTACTCGCCCGTTGATGCAAGAATCGAGGATCTGTGTACCATCGCCCGCAAGCTGACCGGAGTTGCGACCGCAGCTGACCAAAAGGGGCGTCCACTGGTCGATGATTGCTTTGTCATTCCGGGGTCACCCGTGGCCATGACCGTGACCCTGTCGGAAGCAGGACAAGCGGATGCCAGTGCCACGCTGGTCGCGCTGCGTCACGCGGCCCTACAGGTCGGAATCAAGGCGGATGACCTGATCCTCGGGGGCAGCTCCGTGGCAACCACCGAGCTGAATCGATCTGTTTTGCGAGCGGTCTGGGATCCCTCCGCTCCCTTGTGGCAGTTTCATCGCCGGTCTGTGATGCTGCTGTCAGGGCTGGTGGGAATGATTCTGGCCTTCTTGTCGCTGAAAAGTATTCGGCTGGGACTGCTGGTCCTGGGCGTGTCGTACTACGCCGCATTTGTATCAACGGCCCTGGTTCCCCTCACCGGCGGAGTCATGACGATGGTCATGATTGTGCTGCCGACCTTCGTGATGGTGGTTGCTCTTTCCGGAGCGATTCACGTCGCGAACTATGTGGGACATGAAACACATCTTAATCCCGTCGGTGCCGTGAACCGGGCGGTCAAAGCCGCCAGGCTGCCATGTTTCAATTCCGTGTTTACCACGGTCCTGGGACTCCTGTCGTTGATGTCCAGTTCGTTGATTCCCGTTCGAGCGTTCGGACTTTATTCATCGATTGGAGCGAGCCTGACGCTCGTCATGGTTCTGGTTGTGTTACCGGCGCTGCTCAAGCTGTTCCCGACACAAGGGCAGCAGCAGCAGGAGAACGACCAGCACCGTTGGACGGTCTTCACACAATTCATAATTCGCTGGCACCGACCCGTGTTGACCGTTTCCGTCATCCTGTGTCTGATCGCATGTGCAGGGTTGTATCGTTTCCGGACAGAGACCCGTGTCATTCGCAATTTTGCGGATGATTCCCGGCTGATTCACGACTACAAGTACATCGAAGAACAGCTGACGGGAATCTCGTCCGTGGAAACCATAATCCGGTTTAATGCCGAGAGCCAGAAGTCACTGAAATTCCTGGAACGGATGGAGCTGGTCCGCGAGATTGCGGATGGAATCCGCGCCCACAAGGAAGTCAGCGGTGCCGTCTGCCTTCCGTACTTCCAGCCTTCGTTCAGCGAGCCCGGGCCCGACTCCTCCGGACGAGAACGTCTCGTCTACAACCGCCGATCCAGCGAAACCGAGAAACGCGTCAAAGATCCGGCAACATCCGATGCTGGCTCGCTGGTCGCGGTGGCTTCGATTGCGGTCGACCTGCACCAGCCGGGCGATCAAGGGCTGAACTCGGCGGGTGATGAACTGTGGCGGATCACAGCTCAAGTTCCAGCTCTGGCCGATGTGGACTACAACGCATTGACTGCGGAACTGGACGGGATTGTTCAACAGGTGACCGCGCTCCATCCCGGAACAAACCATTTTGTCACGGGAACTGTTCCGCTGTTCATGCGGACACAGGAGGCTCTGCTCTTCAGTCTGTTGTGGAGCTTCCTCTATGCGTTTCTGACGATTGGTGCGGTGATGATTCTCGCCCAGCGCAGTTTTGTGGCGGGTATCCTCAGCATGGTTCCCAACGTGCTTCCCATCGGAGCCGTCTTCGGTCTGGTTTCGTGGGGCCATGTGCGGATCGACATCGGGACCATGGTGACGGCATCGGTGGCATTGGGATTAGCCGTCGATAGCAGCCTGCATCTGCTCACGTGGTTCCACCGGGGTATCGAGGACGGCATGAAACGCGACGATGCCATCGTCGGCAGTCTGGCACATTGCGGACCGGCTATGCTGCAAACCAACTTGGGGATCGCCTTGGCGATGATTGTGCTTTATCCGTCCGATCTGGTGATGATCAGTCGGTTCGGCTGGCTGATGTCCGCGTTAACGTTCGCAGCTTACTTTGGAAACGCCGTGATCCTGCCGGCGATGCTCAAGGGGCCCATGGGCAGTGCGATCGAGATGCGGGCACTGAAGAGTCGCGCACGGTTGTTAGCCGAGGCGGCCACCCAGACTCCGGCGGAAGCCAGTGAGGACGCAGCCAGCCATCCCGTGGTCGTGGAAGTGGCGACTTCGGATTCCGATGCGGCAACGGTGACACCGTTCGATTTGCCGACGATCGTCACGGCCAACACCGGTGAAGACGCCTCCGATACGGACGAGACCTCGATCCTCGAGTCCCTGCCGATCGAGCAGGCTCGCAAAGCCAAGCGGCATGCCGGGTAGCCACGCCGCGTGATCCCATGGCGATGTGAGCCACTGGAGATACCTGATCTCCGGACCGGGATCGACCCGCTGTCATTCCGAATCGGCCTCGCCGGATTCTCAGAGTGGGGACTCTTCGGTCGCCTGTGTCAGACCGTGGTCCGCAAGTCACCAAGACTCTTCAAGGGGCCACTTCGAACAGTTCCCTCAGACCGCTGAGAAAACGGTCGATTGCACTTACTTAGGATTGTTTACTAAATGATTGGTGGATATGATCTCGATAGATGCGATGATCTTCGGGAGAGCCCCTGCATGTCCACTCGTCCAAATTTCTGTGGTCGTACCCGTCGTGAGATGCTGTGGGATTCGGGTTGCGGCTTTCCGGCTGTGGCCCTGGCCTCACTGCTGGGGCAGGATCTGCTGAGTGGAACTGCGACAGCCGAAGGGCTGGGAGAGTACAAAAATCCGCTCGCGCCCAAACAGCCGCATCATGAGCCCGACGCGACCGCGTGCATCTTCCTCTATATGTACGGCGGTCCCAGTCAGGTCGACACCTTCGACTACAAACCGGAAATGTATGGCCGCGATAACCAGACCGTAACGGTCAAGACCTTTGGTCGCGGCGGGCACAAGAACGAAGGCCGCATCGTCGAGCCTCGCTGGAAGTTCAAACAGTACGGCCAGTGCGGCAAGTACGTCAGTGACCTGTTCCCAAACCTTGCCCAAAAGGTCGATGACATCGCGTTCCTGCACTCGATGACCGCCGACAGCCCGATTCACGGATCGGCGATGCTGATGATGAATTCGGGCAAGATCCTCAGCGGCAGCCCATGTCTGGGCTCGTGGCTGAACTATGGGCTGGGAACGGTCAACGAGAACCTGCCGGGGTTCTGCGTGATGCTTGACCCGCGCGGTGGACCGATCAGCGGACCCAAGAACTGGTCCAGCGGCTACATGCCCGCCACATACCAGGCCACGGTGATGCGGTCACAGGGGAACCCGATCCTTGACCTCGCCCCGCAACAGGGCCTGACCACGGCGGCCCAGCGGCGTCTCCTGGATACCCTGCGTGAGTCCAATGAAGAGCACGAAGCCCTCCGGCGGGACAACTCAAACCTCTCCGCCCGCATCGCCAGCTACGAACTTGCCTACAAGATGCAGGCCCACGCCCCCGAGGCCGTTGACCTCACCCAGGAAACCGAATCCACGCAGAAGCTGTATGGCCTCGATAACCCCAAGACAGCTGCGTTCGGACGGCAGTGCCTGTTGGCGCGGCGGCTGGTCGAGCGCGGGGTGCGGTTCGTGCAGATCTACTCGGGCGGGGCTCACAACGACGATAACTGGGACGCCCACAGCGATATGGAGTTCAACCATAACCTGCACGCGGGCGAGACCGACCTGCCGATCGCCGGGCTGTTGGCCGACCTCAAACAGCGGGGGCTGCTCAGCAAAACGATTATTGTCTGGAGCGGTGAATTTGGTCGCCAGCCGACCGCCGAGTACGCCAAGGGCACGGGCCGCGACCACAACTGCTTCGGCTTCACCTCCTGGATGGCGGGCGGAGGGATCAAGGGAGGTCTAAGCTACGGCACCACGGATGAACTCGGCAGCAAGGCCGTCGAAAACCGCCTGCACGTCAAACAGTTGCACGCCACCATCATGCACCAGATGGGCCTGGACCCGAACGGCCTGAGCTACTTCTTCGGTGGACTGAACCAGAAGCTGGTGGGGGTAGAAGAGGTCGAGCCGATTGAAGAGATCATTGGGTGATGGTGCGTCGCCGAATTCGTAAAAAATCGGGTTCATCCGACTATTGGGGGGGATCACGTATTCTGTGGTTTTAACCTTGTCACATGAACTTGGTGTGGCACAGGGTAAGGATTCGTCGGTGGGGTGCTCGCAGTTCTGATAGCCGTACGCTCGTCTACTTGTCCGTCAGCTCGTGATGCATCTCTCTTCGCAGAGCGGTCAGCTTCTCGTTCATCAGCTTCACAATTTGGAACCGATCAAACACCAAGGCGGCTTCGGTCACCCGCTCCTTCGGCGGTTGCATTATCGCGAGGTGGGCTTCGGCGAATGCCTGACCCATCAGCGCGAACGTCTTCGCGCAGCCGAGGTAGTGATAGCCCGCATTGGAGGCCCCGCGCTTCCAGAGGGCGACTTCAGCGGGTGAGATCAGGTCGGCTTCAAACTTCTTGAGGAACTCTCGCTTCTCAGCGTCGGTCATCTGGCCATCGGCGTTGGCGTGATCCTTGTGCTTGGAGTCGAGGTAGTAGCCCATCTGCCGGACTTTGCCGTGCTTGTCGTCGATCGCTCCGAGTTCCTCGGACCAGAAAGGAGCGGTAGGCACCGCGACGACGTTGCCTTGGAACTCCGGCAACGACGCCGGTGCAGCCATCGCCTCGCGGAACGACACGATGTCAGAACCGGCCTTCGCGCCTCCCACGCCCATGACGCCGATCACAACGGGCATATTGGGAGCGGCCAGATCACGCCGTACATCGCGGATAAAGTGCGAGAGGCAGTCGCTGTAGCTCGCAAAACGCGGCGCGGCTTGGCCCTGTTTCGGATGCGGATAAGCGTGGCTATCGACCATGTCGTTCCAACCTTGAAGCCACACAAAGCCCGCGATCTCGTAGCCAGCCGCCGGGTCATAAGCTGGGCACACTCGCTTCGGATCAGCCAGTACGCGCTTCACATGCTCGATCATGAGGCGGTAATAAACGCCGGTCTCTTGGATCTTGTCGGTCTTCCATTTCTCGAAGTCCTTTGGGATGCCGTGGCCTTCCTGCTTGGGATAGTTTTCCTTTTGCCAATCGCTTAGCACATACGGCCCGGCACTCGGCGGACGGAAGTCGGTATGCAATGACTTTCCGCCCCACGCGGTCTTGACGATGAGTACCGGTTCGCTGAACTGCCTGTCGAGCGTCAACCCAAAGGTGAACTCAGGCCCGATTTTTCCACCCGTTTCACTCGGCTTTTGCCGTGAGCCGTAGCCCGCCGTGAGTTTCCCGAACCCCTCGCCATTCGAATCACCGACTCCGGTGAAATACGAAATCCAGACATGATCGCAGACCGTTGGCTGCCCATCCGTTCCGCGCATCTGCTTGAGCAACGGAAGCGTCGCCGGGTCATCACCGATGTAGTCGAATGTCTCGATTTTCGCATGCCCCTCCATGTTGGATTGGCCGGCGAGAATGAAGACCTTCAATGGCTTGGACTGAGCCATCGCCGCGCTGGACGCGAACAGCAGGATTGCGAGCAGAGTTCCCGACAAGTGCGAGGGCTGTCTCATGGAACGTGGTTCCTTTGTCTCATGGCTGAGGGGGTCCACGGCGAACGCTCGTCGTGGATGGTCGAGGCGCGTACTCATCTCGGCGACCACCTCTGACTGGGCATCGTACAGGTTTGTTGTCTCGCCGAAATCGATCGAATGGTTTTAGAGTGGGCTTGGAACACAATACGCCTCGCTACAGTGAATCACGAAGCTGCCCTCGCGGCCAAGTCTCTTCAATGAGTATTGAACGTATCGCCAGTGGTTCGTGTTTCAACTTATTCCAGCTGCCCTGCCTCGGTAGATCCCGAAGGTCAGCCGGAGTCGGCCCGTCGTTGACGCCCGGATGCGGTCGACCATCAGGGTGAGACGGTGTCGGCCGGAGTGGTGGCGGGAGCGGTTTGTAGCGAGGGGACAGGCTCGTCCAATAATCCTACGGACGTCGGGTCCGTGGGCGCAATCGGCACCCATTGGGAGTCGATCACCCCCGCGTTCGAGTGCGGTCGCACGGGGCGTTTTTTCTTCCGTTGTAAGAGGATGACTCCCCCGATCAGAACGGCACCCAGCATCCCGACAATCGCCAGTTCTCGCGAAGTGGCTGGAGGAGGGCCACCAGCCTTCTGGGGAGCGATCGAACGCAGACGCCCCATCAATAGCGGTGTACCTCGTGCTTTGTCATCAAACGTCTGATAGGTCATGATCTTGAAGAAATATCCGACGAAAATCACCTCGGATTCGACCTTGGCACCCACCGGAAGTCCGGGGGGCAGCTCCGTAAAAACGACAGTGTAGGGGATGGATTTCGATTCGTCGGTCCATCCCATCGCTTCGTAACAGACGGTGACCCCAAGCGGGTTCTCGGAGGGGGTATACTTCAGGACTCGCCGCACATTCAGACGCAGACGCAATAATTTTCCCCGGTAATTCTCAGGCTCAGCCCAGAGCTGGGTCAGGGCAGGTTCCGACTGTGCGCGCTTTTCCAGGTCGGCCTGCGATTGAGTGCGGCTCCAGCCTACCAGCTGCCAGTAGGCAATCATCTCGCGTTGGCGCAGCTGAGTTCGGTCGGAGACCAGTTCGTCCAGAGACATAAACTTGGCGAACTCGGCTGGGTCCAGGTCATTGGGGCCCGCGACAATGGTTTCGGCGCTAGCGGCGGGCGGCGGAGCGGGTGCTGTCCCAGCTTCTTCCGCCTGGACTTCCAGCCAGCGCCACGAGGAGGCTTCGCGAGCCGTACTGTATAGCGCCCCGATGACGGCCATGCTGACCAGCAGCGACAAGGTCCGAGTGGCGGGGATCGACGATCCGAACGGACGGGCAATTCGGCGGCGCATGACTGGCTCCCCAAGGGCTGGCTGTCTCTCGGGATCGGAACCACCCCAACGGTTGACTGACTCGACGATTCGAACCACGGTGGGATTGAGCCGGTTCCGTCTCCGAGCCGGATTCGATGCCAATTCTCAGCCGGAACCGATCACTCGGTTCCCCCCATCTCCACGAAGCTGATCTGGCGCATCGGCTTGCCGTCAGGCATCTTCTGCTTCATGCAGATATCAACGATTTTCAGGAGTTCCTCGTAGTGCAACCGTTTGTCGGCATGGATCTGAATCCGATCAAAGGGGATCGCCTGGAGCCCGAATATCGACCTGAGATGCCGGTCCAACTGCTGGAGGGACGAGGGGGTCAACCGACCAAGTACCACTGCCTGGCGTCCGACGGTGACGGATGTGGCCTGACCATTGTCATCCCCCGGCACCATGATGTCCAGAGTTTCCACAAATGCACTACCGCCGCCGCCGCCAGTGGACGAATCAGGCGACATCTCGACGTTGGTCATCGGGACCGCCAGTGGCAAGTGCATCTGAAAATGCCCCTCGATCGGGGTCGGGCGAAACGTCAGGATGAAGAATGCAAGCAGCTGAAATGCCATATCCAGCATGGCCGCCAGATTCAGCTGCACTTCTTCGGCAGGCTTTTTCTTATGTCGGCGACGGCTCATCGCTGCTTCTCCTCAATGCGGTTCATGGCACTCAGAGCAATCTGGCGGTACCCATGGGCCTGGCAGAGTCGAATGATGCGAATGATGTGTTCGAAGTTCGTCGTTTTGTCGGCACGAATAATGACCGGGATGGGGAGTTCATCCGCGTCGCCAAGGGGGGTTCCCAGGGCCTTCAGGTGCATCCGGACCAGGCGTGCCTCGTGAGGCACGAAAGTGTCCACCTCTACCGACTTGCCGTAGGACTTCACCTGGCCCTGAACATTGATATTCAACAGAAGCGGTTCCATTGAGCCCGCATATTCGAGCGGCCGGGCCGATCCAAGCACGGGCAGCTGCAAGGACAAATCGAGCGCCGCCCCCTTGAAGTTGATCACCAGCATGAAGAACGTGATCAGCTGAAAGACCATGTCGAGAATGGGAGTCAGATTGGGTTCGACTCCCTCGGTCGAATGTCCAGACATGCCTCACTCCTCATTGCCAGCTGCCCCTGGGGCCCGCGACAGTGCGCGGGCCCCAGGGGCGAAACGGATCATGCGTGCGGGACGAACCGTCCCCTGCGATTCAGGCCTGCGACGTCCCCGATGCTTGCGGCTTCGAACGGGCGGACCCGTGAGCCCGCATAATAAAGTCGTCTGCCAGGTTGATGGCCTGCAGGCTGAGCGAGGCAATCTTGTTCTTGAATACGGCAAACAGGAAGATCGCCGGGACTGAAATGGCGACCCCTTCAAATGTGATCAGAAGGGCTTCTGAGATACCGTGGGCCACTTGACTGGCCTTCATCTCGCCCCCCTTGGCGATGTCGCTGAAACTGGACATCATCCCCTTGAGGGTTCCCAGCAGCCCGATGAGCGGCCCCAGGGAGCCGATGACCGCCAGCATACTGTTCTTCTTTTCCATTTCGACCACGACCGCTTCACCGGCCCGGTCGACCGATTCTCGGGCTTCGCTCAGACCGTTGGACAAAGCGGGAAGCCCGGCCGCAACCATCTGGCCCAACTCGCAATCGCTCTCTTTGGCGGTGCGCAGGATACCCGCATAGTCACGGGCGGCCAGCAACTTGTCCAAATCGTCGATGAGCCCTTGGGGAATCACGACTTCGGGGCGCAAGTCTTGAAACAACCGGACCACCTGGGCCACGAAGTACATGAACATCATCAGCAGAACGCCACCGATCCAGCCGGACGTGTGAATCAACCACACCAGCATCGACATTTCTTCGGGGGCCGCATCCGTGGCAGGAGTCGTTGCGGCGTTGGGATCAGCGGGAGCCGGGGCCGCAACCGGTGCGGCAGCGGGCGCGGCTTCCTGGGCAGCGAGTGGGGCAGCCATTTGTGATAACAATGCGGCCCAGCAGCATAGCACCGCCACCGACCATCGCGAAAAGACCGACATCTCTCCACCCCCCGTGACAAAGATCCTTCGTGAACCCCTGAGCGAAAACCGCAGTCCGCGCGGAAACCGGGATCAGCGACTCAACGTGACATCGTATCTCATCACAAACGCGTCAGAGACACAAGGCGCGCCACGTTCCGGGACGCAGCCGGGGATTTCGTCAGTGGGCGGTCTTGCTTCGTTTCACAACGAACCCTCGGGGGGGGTGGACGACGCACCTTTCCTCCGTCCCAGCTCCACCAGTATCATGTCACCGCCGAAACAAAGGCCAGACCGACGGCAGGAGTGGGACGATGGAAGCGATTCGCAGACCAACCAGGCGGACGTGGGAGATGGTCGGTCTGATCGCGACCCTGCTGGCGTTGTGGCCTGTTCCATTGCCTGCTCAGTTTCCTTTTAATCCGCCACAGGTTCCGGAGTACACGCCTGGAGAACGCCTCCGGCAGCGATTGCCCTTCGAAACCGCCCCCGAATCGGCCCTCCAGCGGGCGACGGTGTTGATCGAACAGCAGGATTACGAAACGGCGATCACCACCCTGCAATCGCTTCTGGAATCGGGTGAAGACTACTTTCGTTTTACAGGCAGCGACGAATACAGCAGTGCCCTGAAGCAGGTGGAAACGTTGTTGTTCTCGCTGCCTCCCGAAGCCCGGGAAGTCTATGAACGCCGTTATGGAGCGCAGGCCAAACAAGCTCTGGAAAGGGCCCATGCGACCAGTGATATCGCCGCCGGACTCGAAGTCGCCCGGCTCTACCCGTTGACATCCACCGCCCGGCTGGCCCTGCGGCTGGCAGCCGAAACGGCGTTCGATCAGGGGCAACCCGCCCTGGCCGCCCGCCTCTGGGGACGATTATTGCCACATACGGAAGCGGGCCCCGAACGAACCACCTTGCTGCTGGAGATCACCCGGGCCTGGACTCAGGCCGGGTTTCCGTCTGCCACGAACAATGTACTGGCTGAGCTGCACGCATCCGCACAGAGCACTCCGCTGTCGTTCGAAGGCAAGCTGCTGGCCCCGCCCGATAAAGCCGACCGCGCCTGGCTCGAAAAGGTTTTTGGAACTGCCAGCCCTCGTACTGCTCGCCGGAATACGGAATGGTGGATGAATGGCGGCCATGCCAGCCGCTGGAGCGATGGCCCCTTTGCGCATCCCATCCAGGCCGGACATTGGACCTATCCTCTCATTGACCGTTATGACTTTTACACCGAGGGCCGAATGGCCGCCGTGTTGAAGGATCTGAACGCGATGGAGGCCCGCTATATCAAGAATGTCCGTACGGACTCCACCAGCTCCACACCCATTCAGATTGGCTCCCCGGTCGTGGTCGGGGACCAGGTTTTTGTCGCTGGCTATGGAACGGTCAAGGCCCTCGACCGCCGAACGGGAGAGCTGCGCTGGTCGGGAGTCGCGATCGATGAAACGTTTCGATATCTGACAGAGCAGAACTTTGCTCCCGATGATGCCAGCCACCCCCAGTACATGAGCCTGTTGCTAGGGCAGCGGGCGTGGGTCAATCGCACAGCGTCATCGCTGTCGAGTGATGGTCAGCGGGTCTTTTCCGTTCATGACACGGGTATCGTGGGAGTCTTCAATCGGGCCGCCTTTGGGATGATGGGCCGCAACCAGATTCCCCCCCGCCATGAGTTGATTCCGCCTTCTGAAAACCGGTTGTCAGCCTATGACGCCCAGACCGGCCTCCTGCTGTGGGTGGCGGGCGGGCCCATGACCATTGCTCCGACAGAGGGTCTCGAAGAAACCCCGCAGACCGTTCCCGGTTCGCTGCTGCCAGGGGCATTCTTCCTGGGGGCTCCGTTGATTATTGATGGCCAAGTGATCGTCCTGGCGGAAGATCACGGCCAGGTGCGAGTCTTCTCGCTCGACCCCCAGACCGGCCAGACCCGCTGGTCCCTGCCACTGGTCAATCCCATCGCGGGAATCGCATTCGACGAGGTCAAACGCTTCTATGGACTGACTCCCAGCTATGTGGACGGGCTGTTGATCTGTCCCACCGGAGAAGGCCTGCTTGTCGCCGTGGACCCGGTGATGCAGCGAGTGGAGTGGGCGCACCAGTACTCCACTCGCTCGGCGGTGACTGTCGACCCTCGCTGGGGCCGGGCCGTTCGGACTCGCCCGAATGCGCCCCAGGAATTCCGCCTGGATTCACAAATCAAGGACCGGCAGTGGATCGATACCAATCCGATCCTCGCGGGTACCCGACTGCTTTACCCGGCTGCCGACACCGGCATGCTCTATAGCATCAACCCACTCGATGGCCAACCGCTGTGGCAGATCGAACGCGGCGATGGTCTGTTCATCGCCGGATGCACTGAGCGGCACGCAATTATCGTTGGCGAGCGGTCCGTTCGCGCCATCCGTCTGGATGATCCCCGCAAGATCGCCTGGTCTTTGGATATCCCATGCCCCGCCGGACGCGGTGTCCTATGCGGTGGAAACTATCTGTTGCCCGTACGAACCAATGAGATTCTCGCCATCAATTTGCATAGCGGACGACTGCTGGCCCGCACACCGATCCACGAACAGGTCGGCGGGGGCAGTCTGATCGCGGCGGGCGATCAACTTCTACTGCAGACAACGACCCACTTGGTCGGTTTTCGGTCACTGGCCTCCGTCGAAACAGAAATCGCAGCCTCCCTCGAACAGGCCGACCGGCGAGGTGCAGCCCTCGCTCAACAAGGAGAACTCCTGCTCTGTCGAGGGCAGACGGATGAGGGAATCACCGCCATCCGCTCGGCACTGGATATCCAGGACTTTCCCAATGCCCGTCGGCTACTCGTGTGGACCCTGCTGGATCGATTGAAATCCAACTTTGCCGTCGCCCGCGATCAGATTCCCGAACTGAAACGTCTGGCAACCGACCCTGACCAGAAGCAGCTGCTGGGGCGCTGGATCGCGGAAGGGCGTGAGAAGCAGGGCGAGCGGCTCGAAGCCTTTCAGGAGTACCTCGACTTCATCCCCAGTATCAAACCGGATTCCATGATCCCGATCGATGAACGTGTCGTCGGGCGGGAAGACCGCTGGCTGCGCGGGCGGCTGGTTAATCTCTATCTGAATGCCACTCCGGAAGAGCAGACGCGATTGTTACGGATGATCGACACGACGATCACCGCGCATCCCGATCCGGGGGTTCAACGGTCACTGGCCAACGTTCTGGGGATCGAGCTGTCGCCGCATTTGCATCTATCGCTGGCGATCAACAACCAGTTTGAAACCTGGAGCACGATGCGCATTCTGTGGACTCTCACGGAGTCGTCCGATCCCGTACTCCAGACCCGGGCTGCCGCGCGGCTAGTGGCGATCGAAGTCCCACTCAAACGTGGCCACCACGTGGCCCATCTCATCCGCGCGCTCCAGACCACTTGGGCCAATGTCGAGTTTGAACCCGGAATCACGGGACGCACCTTTCTGGAGAAACTGCCGGAGCCGGTACAATTGGAGCTGACCCGCCTGTCCGCCATTCGCGAGCCCGTCCGCCCCTCGCTGGAGGAGAAGCCAGGCCGGGGAACACCCGCCATCAAGGAACTCTTGCCCGCGATGGGAGCCAGGCGGGGACCGTTCGTGGACTGGTTGTTTGGCTTTGAGTCGCCAGCCTCTTCCGTCGTCGCCGGTTACGACGGGACGGGTAAGAGCCGGGCCAATGCCAATTTCGGACCGATAGGAGATCAGCAGCAGCGAGCCATCCGTTACGTTCAGACCGATGCCAATCTGGTGCTGATCGGACTGCGAGATCAATTCAAGATCATCAGCCCCCTGGACGATGCCGCTCAGGAGCGGTTCTCGGCACCCCTCGCAATCGACGAGAATCCGTATATGGGGCGGTCCAATGCGCGTCCCAAGGCGACCAAAGCAGGATACCGACACCCCCTCTGGAGTTCGCCAAGCGGGACGATCGGCAATGTGGGACCACTGACTTTTGATACGCTGGTTTACCTTCAGGGAAACACCCTGATGGCGGTCTCGCCACTGTCCGCGACCAGCCATCCTCGTGTCCACTGGCGACGTACCGAAATTGCACCGGGCAGTGAAATCTGCGCGGACGAGAACTATGTCGTGGTCCTGCCCCCCCTGACGGCAATGGCCCCTTACTCCCCCCAATGGCAGGTGCTGCGAGCTGCCGATGGCGTTCAGATCGCGGAACGCGACCCTCCTGCCGGGCTGGTGGATCGACGATACGCGGACTGGGGTCGGATGTTTCTGGTGACCCGCCCTATGGCCAATGCGAATCGTTCGCGATCCCAATGGGCGATGTATGACCCGGTCAGTGGACGTGATTTGTGGTCGATCGAGACAGCGAGCGATACTCGTTGGGCTCCTGTGAATGGATCTGATCTGGCGTTTCTGACGGCTACCGGTGAACTGACGCTCGTCGATTGGAAAACCGGTCAATCCCGCTGGACGACCCACGTGCCCCACGGTGACCAGAGCCCGCACTCCTTCTGCGTGACGGTCGACTCCCAGCGAATGTATCTGCATACCGAACTGCCCTCGATCGCTGGCCAGGCGACCGTTCGCGATAACGCCCCCTCAGAATCGATTCGCGTCAACGGCATTGCCGCAGCGATCGATCCCCGCGACGGAAAGGTCTTGTGGTCATCCCCCATGGAACAACAGCTGTTTCGTCCGGGTATTCCGGCGGCTGCGGGGATTCTGACTTACTGCGCGACCCGGCGCAAAGACACCGAAGTCACCCCCCAGACCCAGCTGGTGATTCTGGATGCGGCTACCGGAGATCGTTTGCTCGACAAGCCGATCATTTCGCTGGGGACGGGAGAAGGTTGGGCTCATGTTTCCCAAGGACTGTTACTCCGCGTCTGTGGTTATGATCTGCACGTCGCGGTACCCTCGCTGGCCGAGGAGGAAAAACGTCTGGACGAACAGCGTGAACCCGAGGTTCCACTCAAGGCCCAATAATCCAATCCCGAAGTTCCTTCCCCTCCCCGGTGATCCCGTCTCGATCCACTTCACGAGAAATACTCCATGTTTGATCTTGCCGCTGTTCAGACTGCCTTGCGTCAGTATCACTTTGCTGGCTGGTTGCTGGCTGAGTTCCGTGGATCGAACGTCCTGGCTCGACGAATTCTGGGAATGGGGGAACAGCCACTGACCTCGCGGCGGTTCCTCTACTGGATTCCCGCCGAGGGGCCGCCGGTCAAGATCGTCCACCGGATTGAAGAATCCGTTCTCGACCATCTGCCCGGTGACAAGGTCACCTACCTGAAATGGCAGGAATTCGAAGCCGCCATCCGCGGAGCGGTCGCCGGACGAGGCCCCATCGCCATGGAGTATTCGCCTGGGAACGGAAACCCCTACATTTCCAAGGTCGACGCCGGGACAATCGATCTGGTTCGTGGCTGCGGAGCTTCGGTCGTCTCTTCCGGCAATCTGATCCAGCTGTTCGAGTCCACCTGGGATGCGGAACAGGAGCGGATGCACTTTGAGGCTGCCCAGATCACCAATGCCGCCTATGAGGTTGCCTGGAAGTTCATCGCGTCCCAAGTCCGGCAGCATGGCCAGGTGCAAGAGGTCGCCGTACAGCAGGCGATCATGGATCATTTTCTCGCACACGGCGCGACGACGTATTCACCACCCATCGTGGGGCGTGGCCCACACAGCGCCTTGCCGCATTACGAAACGGGCGACGGACCCGACACTCTGATTCGCGAAGGCGACTTCGTCCTGGTGGATCTATGGGCCAAGCTCAATCAGCCACGCGCCGTGTACAGCGATCTGACCCGCACGGGTTTTGTGGGAACCACGGTTCCCGAACAATTCACCAAAGTCTTTCAAGTTGTGGCCGCTGCCCGCGACGCGGGAATTGCCTGTGTACAGGAAGCCTTTGCGGCGGGCCACGAGTTGTCTGGGGGCACGGTTGATGATGCGGTACGCACCGTGATCGAGAGAGCGGGATATGGCCCCTATTTCACCCACCGGACTGGCCACAACATCGGCCAGGAAGTCCACGGGAACGGGGCACACATTGATAATCTGGAGAGTCGTGAAGACCGCCTGCTGATGCGACGGACTTGCTTCTCGATTGAACCGGGGATCTATCTACCCGGCGAATTCGGAGTGCGAAGTGAAATCGACGTGTACATTGATGCGACCGGTCAGGTACACGTAACGGGCGGCGAACTGCAACGGTCCATTGTCGCCATCATGAACTATTAAAGCACTTTCGGAATTCGTCTTCAGTCGCAAATAGGGGACACTAATCCCTGGGCCTCCGCATCCTATTGCTTGATCATTTGCAGGAGCAAAGCCTCCAGGTGGTCGTTGTTCCAGCCGGCTTGCTTCCGTTTGCCGGCCAGGCTGCCTTTTCACGCACACCACTTTCGGACTCGTGGGGAAGCATTTTGAACCGATTCAGAATCGGTCTTTGCAATGCACAGTCAGGAAGTCTATTTCCGAGACGGCTCGATTCGAGCGAGTCCAATCTACTCTTCCGTAAGCCCAGCAGGCCGAGGGCCCTGTGGCATACACGAATGCCACTCACCTCCGTGGGATCGGTTTTGATTCCCTGTAAGTTTTCGGACCGCTTCACGTATTTCCTGTAGTCAACGGCCCCTGTTGGGGGCTCCAGATTTCCGGCGCAACATCGGCCGCTCACGTTAAAGGGAAACTTTGCGGGAGACCTCGGGATTGCAGCCAGCTCCGTCACTCCAGGAGAGGTACCATGTCAGTCACACGTCACAACGGAACCAAAATTGTACTGCCTCGCACAGGGGCGGATGAGTTCTGGCAACTGGTCCACGACCATTTCGCTAACGACGATGAACGCAAGTGGCGCTACCTCGCCATGCTCGCTCTCCGCGAGAACGCCGGCTGGCCGCTCGACCGCATCGGCAATGTACTCGGCCATCCGAAAGGCCACGTAACCCGCTGCCTGGCTCGGATCAAGCAGGAGATGCGGATCACCTTCCAGGCCGAACCCGCGTTCCTCGACCTGCCGGATGATGAAGTGGAACTCGCCGCATGAGCGAAGTTGTCTGTCGTCAGTTTTCAGTCATCAGCCAAAGCCCAGGGAGCGCCACCCCTGGGCATTCCTCTGTTGACTAACCATCAACCATAAACCCTCTTGCCCCTCCATGCTGATCCAAACCATCCCCCTCGCATACCTCCAACCGGCCCCGTACAACCCGCGGCTGACGCTCCAGCCCGGTGACAAGCGCTGGAAGAAACTCGAACGCTCGCTGGCCGAGTTCGAACTGGTTCAGCCGATCATCTGGAATCGCCGCACCGGTAATATCGTCGGTGGCCACCAGCGTTGTGAGATCCTGAAGCACCAGGGGAAGACCGATGTCGAGTGTGTCGTCGTCGACCTTCCTCTCAGCCGCGAGAAGGCCCTCAACGTGGCCCTCAACAACTCGGAAGTCGGCGGCGACTGGGAGGCCACCAAACTGATGGCTCTGATCGAAGACCTGGCCGAGTCTCCCGACATCGACCCCACCCTCACCGGCTTCGACGAACACCAGCTCCACAGCTTCCAATTCGAGCCGGCTCTTCCCCCCGAGGACGCTGCCGACGAGACACCACCCTCGAACAAGGTCATCGCCACCCTGGAAATCCCCTACGCACGGTGGGCTGCGGTACGAGAGTCCCTGGACGATCTCCTCGGCGAAGAGCCGACCGTCCGCCTGCACGTGAAGCTTCCGGAGTGAGTCGTAGGACGGGCGCTTTTGCCCGTCACCGTTCGACTCCCAATCACCAAACCGCGTGATATGAAACGGAAGCAGCTCACTGCCGGATGTCGTCGATCTTAGAACGACATATCCAGGCCGTCTCGAATCGGTGTCAATCCGTGAAATCTATGGACCTTCAACGCTTCTCCGTCGGATGAGAAGTTGTCCACTGATTACACGGGTTTTCACAGATGAGGAGGTTAACCTTGATCGGGGGTGAGTGACTCACAGACGTTCTCTCCGCTCAGGGACGGGCAGGATTGCCCATCCAACTTCGGTCTCCCCTCCTTCAATCAACCATAAACCCTCTCTCCTATGCTCCTCTCCGTCACCTACCCCGTCCTTCCGAAACGCAACTCCGTCCGAGCCTCGCTCGTGATGGACCACTTCGGAATCAGCCAGGACACCAGCGAGCACGTCCTCGCTCGCGACTTAGAAGTGCCTCTCCAACCCGGCGATGTGGTCCTCTTCACCGGAGCCAGCGGGTCGGGGAAGTCGTCGCTGCTGAGGGCTGTGCTGCGACAATTGGATGCGGACAGTCAATCGGTCGGGGGAAATTCACCACGGAGGCACGAAGGCACGGAGAAGAGTGGAGCAGAGGCCACAGGTGTCAGCCTTCCGACTCATGACTCAACGATCGGACTCCCACCGATTAAAGACTCCCCCTCCGTGTCTCTGTGCCTCCGTGGTGAATCTCATTTCACTGAGACTAGTGTTTATTCTATCAATCGTCCCATTCTCATCGATCTCCCGTCTCTCCCCCTTGGCACGCAAACCCTCGTCGACGCCATCCCGCTGCCATTCGAGGAGGCTCTGCAATTGCTCGCCATGTGCGGTCTCGGCGAGGCCCCGCTGCTGCTCCGCACACCGCAAGAACTTTCCGAAGGCCAGCGCTACCGGTTCTCGCTCGCCCTTGCCGTGGCCCTCAAACCGAAGTGGATCGTCGCCGATGAATTCACCGCGGTCCTCGACCGCACGACCGCCCAGGTGATCGCCTATAACGTTCGGCGAATTGCAGACCGGTACGGCGTCGGGTTCCTGCTGGCCACTGCTCAGAATGACATCGCCGCCGACCTCTCGCCGGATCTGTGCGTGGCATGCGACCTCGATGGCCGAGTGATCGTCACCCGCCAGGCAGCAG
Organism: Planctomycetota bacterium; assembly: GCA_003671275.1. Taxonomy (GTDB): domain Bacteria; phylum Planctomycetota; class Planctomycetia; order Planctomycetales; family Planctomycetaceae; genus TH-plancto1. The sequence continues at coordinate 33,632 of QWPB01000005.1, forward strand.
AGGCAGACAGGAATGTCTGCCCCACACCTTCCGGCTCCCCTCTTCCCCCAGGAGAGGGGCTGGAGGTGAGGGAAGTTGGGTCAGACAGCGTTCTTGTCCCTTCGACCGCCGATCCCGGACGGGCAGATGTGCCCGTCCTACAGCGTAAAAAAAAAGACCACCCATCAGTTTCCACCGCGACCTCTGGATCAGCATCGCCACCCGTGGCGACTGGCCGTATTTCGCTCGGTGGCATTATCGCAGTCACCACATCGGACTGATGAAGTTCGGTGTCCTGTTATGGCACAAGGACCAGCCGGTCGGCATCTGCATCTTTGTCGCACCGCCGAGGTCGCTCAAGCCGCGCAACCAGTTCTTTGGACATCGAGGCGGGTGGAATCGCGCGACGATGCTCGCCCTCAACAAGCAGCTCGTCACATTGCAGCGGGTGGTGATCCACCCGAGCTATCGGGGGGCGGGCTTGGCCTCAGCCTTTGTAAGAAAGGCCTGCGAGCTGTGCCCGTCCCCCTGGATTGAAACGATGAGCCAGATGGGCCGAATCAACCCGTTCTTTGAGTCCGCCGGTTTTCAGCGAGTCGGAGTGATCACGGTGGAGTCGGAGTCGCGTGCCACCCATTCGAGAATCTTTGGAGGTCGTCGTCATGGAGCCCAAGCCCTCGTCACGGAAGAAACCTTCCTCAAAAGCCGCTACGCCTCGCCGGTCTACTACATCCTCGACAACCGCCGAACCGGTGAAGCCGCGAAAGAGAGCGGCACGGCGTCAGCCTGCCGAGGCGAATGAGTCTCTCAGCACCGGACGAGCCAAAGGGCCCGTCCTACCTGACGCCCCCTGCCTGCTCCCGACCACCGATGAAGTCATCACCCTCACCCGCCAGCAGCAGGACGAGTACCTGACCCTCCTCACCAAGGGAGCCTCCGCAGCTGCCGCTTGCCAGAAGCTCGGCATCTCGATCACCGCCTTGCTGGTCACGATGGAACAGTCGCCGAAGTTCCGCACCCGCGCGACTGCCGTCTCCGATGTCCTCAGCCAAAACGTCGCCGCCCAGCTCTACCAGACCGCAATGAAAGGGAGCGTCACCGCCCAAACGTTCTACCTCCGCAATCAACCGCCACCGGAATGGCCGAGCGAAGAAGACGAGTTGCCTCCGCCTCCGGATCTCGCTCCGCTCTCCACCGCCGAACTCGAATCTGTCGACGCCGCCGAGGAGGAGGAACTCCAGGCGATCAAGGGAAGGCGAAAGCCCCACAAGTAGGATAGGCAATCCTGCCCGTCCCCACCGTAGGACGAGCCCATTTGGCCCGTCCAGCCAGTCCCTACTTGCAGCCGAATACCCTATGCCGCGCCGCTCACGTCGATATCGACCGACTCCCGACGATGACCAGCGACGGGCGCTCATGGCCCGAATCGAACGGCGGCGCCTCATCTCGAATCTGTTTGCACTTCAATCCCCCTCACGGTTTCGTGATCGGCTCCTACTCTCCTCTTCACCGTCGCGATTGCTCCGCGATGAAATCCAACCGTGGCAATCCGCCGACTTCGAGGCCCTCGATCCGGCATGGTGTCGGTTGGCGGGTATGCCCTGCGATGATGAGATTCCCCACCGCCGGGCCTATATTGAACGCCCGCGCGGGCACTCCAAAACCTCCGATATGGCCGCCCAGATCGCTTGGATCTTGCTCGCCGCCCGCACGGCCATCGTGGGTGTCGCCGCAGCAGCCGACCGCGAACAGGCAGCGTTGTTACTCGCTGCCATCAAACGTCTCGCCTCACTCAACCCGACGCTCTGCCACGACCTCACGTTCGTCGAGGGAGCAGTCCGTAACCGCCGCACGGGCAGCCGTCTCGACCTCATCTCGTCCGATGTCGGGTCGTCGTACGGCATCTTGCCCGACTTCGTAATCTGCGACGAACTCAGCCACTGGCCCGGACCCGAGTTGTGGTACTCACTCCTCTCCTCAGCCGCCAAGAAGCCCGACTGCGTCCTCGCGGTTCTCACCAATGCGGGCGTCGGGCGCGGCTGGCAGTGGGAGGTCCGCGAACAGGCCAGCCAGTCGCCCCACTGGTATTTCTCGTCGCTCGATGGCCCCCATGCTCCGTGGATCACAGAGCAGAGTCTCGACGAGCAGCAGGCCCTGCTCCCGCCCGCTGTGTATGAGCGGTTGTGGCTCAACCGCTGGCAGCACTCGGACGGCGAGTTCGTCTCGCTGGCCGAAGCGGAGGTCTGCCTCGACCCGACCCTCACCCGGAAAGACCACGGCTCCCCGCAGCACCAGTACATCGCCGCGATCGACTACGCCGAGAAGCACGACTACACCGTCGGCGTCATCGTCCACCGCGAGGGAGACCGCACGATCGTCGACCGCATGGATGTCGTGCGGCCTTCGCCGCAACATCCCACACCGATCGCCTGGGTCGAAGCATGGATCGAACACACTGCGATGGCTTTTCCCGAGATCACTTTCGTACTGGATGAATACCAGCTCGTGGCGACGCTGCAGAAATACGAGACACGGTACGTGATGCGGAGGTTTCCGTTTCTGGGTGGATTGGGAAACCATCGGTTGGCGCTGCATCTGCGGCAGTCGATCCTGCAACGGAATCTGGCCTGGTACCCCGGTTGTGGAACGTACCCTGCCACTGCCACCTCCCTCTGGCAGGAAACGCCTCCCACCACGGGCGAGACCCTCCGTGATGATCTGGTCACTGAACTTTCGAGTTTGCTCCTACGCCAGAACAGCAGTGGCCGCGTGCGGATCGATCATCGAGCCGACGCCCATGACGACCGCAGCTTCGCCCTGGGGGCCGCCTGCCTGCAACTAGTCGGTCAGCCGCCTGCCGAAACCCAGTTTCTGGACATCACTCCCCCCGCTGATCGTGGCGGTTTTGACTGGTATTGAGCTGCTGTCTTTTTAACGACAGATCATCAATGATCGATCAGTCTGAATTTCAAACTGACAACCGGATCGCAAGGCGTTAGAATCCAAAAGGTTCTCTCCCTGCCTTTTGGAGTTCTGCGCTTGTTGCCCCGGCATGAAGTTTTTCCAGGTGTCATTGAGATGAATCTTCAGGCGCGGCGGCGGCTGGGGTGTTGCGTTTATATGGTACATCATGCGGATGAGTGGATGCTCATCGACATCGGCTATGAAGACACCCTGGACGATATGATCGATCTGATCCGGCAGATGGACTTTCCATTGGCGCAGTGCAAGTATCTCGTCGCGACACATGCCGACGTGGACCATATCCAAGGACTGAAACGGGCCAAGGAGATTATGCCTCAGGCCCAGATCGTCGGCCACCCGCAAGCGGCGGATCTACTGGCTCAGGGCGAACGGATCATGACCTATGCCGAGATCGCCGCGCAGGGGATTTCAATCGATCTCCCCAAGGTCACCTTTGACCGCCTGATCAACGAAGGGGATCGCCTGTCCCTGGGCGATTGGGACTTCGAGGTCTGGCACACACCCGGCCATGCCCCCGCCCAACTGGCGTTTCGCCGGGGCAATCTGCTGTTCTCCGGAGACAATATCTACCGTGATGGGTGCGTGGGCAACATCGATGCGCATCATGGCTCCGATATTCCGGCCTTCATTCGGTCACTGACGCGAATCCGGAATAGCGATGTGGAGTGGCTCCTTCCGAGTCACGGTCCGATCTTCCGTAAAGACCCGCAGCGACTTGATGAGACGATTGCTCGGCTGACGCAGTATCAACACATGGCGGATTTTGGCACCTGTGCTGTCGATTGGCCGCTGCTTGATCAGTGGGATGATGAACTGGCTCGAGGAGTGGGCCCCGAACTCAGGTGATTTTCCGAGTCACTTTCCAAAGAGAGGTCGTTGATGTCGTCACGTCCGGCCTCCGGGATTCATGCCGCATGGAGCTGGTTGCTGCAACCTCAGAGTACGGGGTTGGCTGTCTCGCTGGTGGTGCATCTGCTGGCCCTCGTAGCCTGTGGGTTGTATGTTCTAACTCAACCCGATCACGAGTCTGATCGCGTCACCACGATTATCGAAAATGACGAAACCGCCGATGCACTGGGCGCGTTTCTGGAAGAACCACTCCTAGCTTCGAAGGCATTCACGACCGATCTGTTCGCGACCCCGATGCCGACCCCCGATGCCGCTCTAATGCCGGTCCCGCTGGCGGCGGAGATGGCCAACTTGCCCTCGCACCCCTCCGACAGCGAGGGAGAAAGCAGCAGTGATCTCGCGGGTGCGATCGGTGGCTTTCTCTTTCAAGAGCCCGAGAATACGGTCAAAGCCGGACGGTTCGCCGCCTTCTCGCGTCCCATCCTTCGTGACGTGGTGGGCAACCTCCCCGCACAGTACGGAGAACCCGGCGAGGCCCCGCGACCGGGGTTGGACTATTTCATCGTCCTGCAAATTCGCGTGGACCCCAAACGAAAGACCTACCCGATTCGCGATCTGATCGGTTCCGTCGTCGGGACTGATGGTTATTCCCAGCAGCTGCCCGAAGGACTCTATATTGCGACCGAATCTGGAATTCCCGTAGAGATCAATTTGCGGCGGCAACCAACCGTCAAAGTCACCGACGGGACCGTACAACTGATGCTGCGTGTGCCCGGCGCAGCGGATCAGGTCCGCGATCATATCTACCTGAAATCCAAGATGCTCCGCGAAGAGCAGACACTCCAGCTGGTGTTTGGAGGTTCGGACGATTGAGTACGCTGCGGATGACCTATCTCATCAGGCAATGATGTCGTGAATCACGTTTCCGAACACATCCGTCAACCGCATGTCGCGCCCCCCAAACCGAAACGTCAATTGGGTATGCTCAATCCCCAACAAGTGCAGGAGGGTGGCGTGCAAGTCGTGCATTTCCAGCTTGTTTTCGATGGCGTGATATCCATATTCGTCGGTCGAGCCGTAGGTCACCCCCCCCTTGACGCCGCCGCCCGCCATCCAGACGGTGTAACCGAATGGGTTATGGTCACGTCCATTCGAGCCTTGAGCAAACGGTGTCCGCCCGAATTCGCCCGCCCATAATACGAGTGTCTCATCCAGCAGCCCCCGCTCTTTCAGATCGGTCAGCAATGCGGCAATCGGTTGGTCCACCGAATGAGAGTTCTTTTCGTGACCATCCTTCAGATCGTTGTGCTGGTCCCAGCGGTCACCATTTCCCGCCGGTGAAGTGACTTGCACAAATCGCACCCCGCGCTCGACCAGCCGCCGCGCCAGCAGACAGCTTTGCCCGAACGCCTTCGTCCCCGGCCAGCTGTCGTTCAGGCCATACCGCTCCTGGGTCTCCTGGGTCTCCTGACTCAGGTCGGCCAGTTCTGGGGCCGCCGTCTGCATGCGAAAAGCCAGCTCGTAGTTGGCGATCGCGGACTCCAGGGCATCCTGTTTCCCAGTCCGCTCCAGCAGCGAGCGGTCCAGCCGCTCGATCAGTTGCAGCTTGCGCCGCTGGGCGGCGTCGGTCGGGTCGGCCCGGTCAACATTGGCCACGGGAGTCCCCTCGCGACGGAACACCGACCCCTGATAAGTCGCGGGCAGGAAACCATTCGAGAAACAGTCGAGCCCTCCCGGAGGGATCAGCCCGGCATTGACCACCACGAATCCCGGCAGGTTCTCGTTCTCGCTGCCCAGTCCATAAGTTGCCCACGCTCCCATACTCGGGCGGCCCTGCAACCCATGCCCCGTATGCAGGAAGTAGTTGGCGTTTGTGTGCTCTGAAAAGTCGGAGGTCATTGATCGGATGACGCACAAATCATCCGCGCGCGATCGCAACCGGGGAAACAGATCGCTGATCGGCAATCCGCTTTGACCGCTATTCTCGAATTTCCAGGGCGACCCGAGCGAAGCGCCGATGTTATCGAACTGCGTCGGCTGAATCTTCATCTTGAAGGGGTTGCCGTTCTCCCGGGTCAGCAGTGGTTTGGGATCGAACGTATCTACCTGCGACGGACCGCCATCCATATAGAGGAAAATGACGCTCTTGGCCCGCGGCGTGAAGTGTGGCTTTTGCGTCGCCGCCAGAGCCTGCCCACGGCCGGTCATCAATCCGGCCAGTGCGACTGCTCCAAATCCATTCGCCGACTGGGCCAGCCAACCCCGCCGTGATATGGGAGCCGGTTGAAACGCCCGGCATGCGGAACGACGAGGCTGTTCGGACATCGTTTTCACTCCTGATGACACGGTCTCACCAAGACACCTTAGATCGCCGGACGGCCTGACTCAAGGTTAAAGCCCGTCTCGCAGGAGGGATGCACTCTGAAACCGTCCAGCGAATGTCGGTGTCGAGAATGATTTCTCCCGCACCCGACGATCGCCCCCTCCGTCGAGGCCATGCCATTCGCAGGAGACGGGGCGGAAGCGGACAGCTGCGGGCTTTCGTGATGCACCCCTTGTTCAGGCGTTCGACGGCCTTCCATCGTCGTCGTGCGGTTTGCGATCTATGATAGAGAGATGGCCCGAGGGCTCCGACAGGATGTGACCATGAACCGACTGGATGATCGCCCCCCCATTCGTCGCACCACGCTGCGTTCTCTTTGGCGAGGGCGACTGGCCTCGGCCATGGTGTCACTGGGTACGGTCGCTGTTGTCATTCTGGCGACCCCCAAGCTGCGCGATGCGGTGCCGTTCAGCTGGTTTCAGAACGCCATCCCGCTCTGGATGATGACCGCCCTGACGCTGACGGGAACAGGGTTCTGGCTCTTGCGACAGATTGCCGCCGAGGAGCGAAGTCAACCGCCAGCCGGTCCCCGCCGCTTCCGCTCGGGCGTGTTCTACACCCGGCAGGACTGCCCACTGTGCGACGAGGCTTATGCCCTGCTGCTCGAATACGAAGAAGAACTGCCCCCACTGCAAATGGTCGATATCGATACACATCCCGAGTTGGTCGTGAAGTACGGAACCTGGGTACCGGTGCTGGAGATCGATGGCCGGGCCCGTTTTCGCGGACGGATCTCGGAAGTCTTGCTCCGCAGACTGGTACGGGGCACCGAACCACTGGAAGAGCCCATTGACGACTAGCAGTCGGTTGTAAACGTGGGATACCGGAGAGTCGCTCGCCTTTCATACTCTCTTGTTCCTGCGTCACCCAGACATCCCAAGCGATGTCCGGGTCACCCCGTCAGAATTGGGCCTTGTCGGCGGTGGGGGATTGGAATACGTTTACCGATGCGGGGGTCGCGCAGACTCGCACGCACGGTCCCGCACATGAGATCCTGACCATGGGCATGGCAACGGTCACGCACGATTCGCGCGGGAACATGACCGTCGATGAGCAGGCGAAGGCGTTCACGTGGGACACCTCGAACATGCTGCAGCAAGCGGTCGTCCCGGCGGGTAGTATGACGGGGACGGCGGGTACGCACTTGTATAAGTACGATGCCCTGGGGCGGCGGATCGCCAAGACCACCGACTCGACGGGGACGCCGTTTACCACCGTTTATGTCCACGTGGGGCAGCAGGTCTATGCCGAGTACCAATCGTCCCAGCCGTACAGTAATCCGCTGCGGAAGTACGCCTATGGGTCGTATGTCGACGAGCCGGTGCTGCTAGTCGACCGCACCCCTTCGGGGTCTGTTGGAGCAGGTGTCGACGAGCGTTTTTACTATCACCGCAACCAGCAATACAGCGTTACGGCGTTGACGGATCAAAGCGGGTCCGTCGTCGAGCGTTACGCTTACACGGCGTATGGCGAGCCGACGATCCTGGACGGAGCGGGGACGACGACGCGGACGAGTTCAGCGTATGGGAATCCGTACCTGTACACCGCCCGGGCGTACGACTCCGAGAGCGGGCTATACTACTTCCGGGCGCGGATGTACGAAGGGCGCAAGGGACGGTTCTTGAGTCATGATCCGATTATGTATCCGGATGGGGCGAATACGTACGCGGGGTGGTTTGCGATGTCAAGAGTTGATTCAAACGGTAAGCAATCAACTGCACCAGAACTCCTGAATAAACCCATGGACTATGAAGTATACGCTGAGCATACTGTCAAGTCAGCATCACAATGCCCATCATCGTGTTGCGTCCCTAGCGGTAAGTGTAGTTTTGAAATCAAGTTAATGAGGGTCTGTGATAGCACATCAAAAACGTTCGAGCAAGACCGGTATGTACTTCGATTGTCATCCACGCCGACCGACCCAGGCCAGACAGCCCAGATTGACAAACCGTTCTGCTATGGTGGCTGGGATCGATTGCAGGGACAAGGAGGCGTTGACTTCACTTTAACGAATGGACGTAAGTGTCGCTTGGATGCAAGTCACTTCCCGGATCAGAGCAGCCCGATGCCGAGCGAAAGTTTCATGAACTCAGAGTGTGGTAGTCAAGTTCAAATGCGAATTGGAACAGGATTCGGAGAATATCTCTTTGGTCCTCACGTCACTGCGATTAAAGTTAATTTCTCAATTGTCACCGAGTGCATATGCGCCGCAAGGAGACTTCCAGGTAATGCTTCGGCCAGAGACATCACGGCGGGGTTACTCTCAATTGATAAAGCCATGAACGACAATGAAATATTTCCATCACTTCGAAAGGACTAGAATGAAATATACCAGAAAACACGTTGTGGTTGTCTTCTGCTTCCTCATGATTGGCTGGGCAGCAGTGTTGTCTATTCTGCGACTGTGTTGTCGTGTAGAGATGCTCGTTTTACTAGAGAATCAAGGTGCTGCTTTCGTGTACCAAAGCGATCTGACAGGAGATGACCCAGATGACGATGAACTCTGTATTCCAGTTGACGCGGCTGGTGTCTTTCACCCAAAAAGACGCGAACTATCATTCACTCAATGGCTATGGCTGGGATCAAGGGGGGACGCAATTACTCCTGTCTCGTGCTCCGTTCCCTCTACAGAGACGTTGAATATGATTCTCGACAACCCAGGGGAGATGGAATCTATAAGGAGGATTAGCATCTATGCTGAAGATGTGTCAAATGTGGACTGGGATAAAATTAGAAGACTCGAGAACCTTGAGGTATTGTTCGTTCACTCGTATCTCGGTGTTTCTGATGATTTCCTATCCAACTGCTCAATGTTGCCACGTTTGACAACAATAATGTCACCTCACTGTGATTACAGTGACAGCGGAGTGTATTCTGTCTCAAACAGTGACTCGTTGGAACTACTATCCGTGAATGGAGAGGGCGTTACGTATTCCGGGATTCGTTCTTTGGCACACCATCGACACCATTTGGAGGTCTTGCTTGGAGATGAATGCCTTGTCACTCAGGCGGAAATTGCCGAAATTGAGCATGGAAGTACGAATCGTGTCTCCATTCATCGAATGGGTTGGCGGGGTGGCCCGGTTGAACACTAGCCCGGGGTGCCCCAGACGTTCTTTGATTTGGGTGGCCCGGACGCTGCTTTGAGCGTCTGGGTTGCAGAGCAACAAGAGGGCGGGGCACAATTCGGCTGCCACAGCGAGAACCTCGATCATGTCCAAACCTCGTCGTGTCGATGATGCCCTGGCCTGCTCCCCGTTTTCTGATCCATGTGGTATGAGAGTCTAACCCCTGATGCCCCGCGAAGCGGGTCTTGGAAAGGCTCTGAACATGACGACG
>QWPB01000165.1 GCA_003671275.1 Planctomycetota bacterium
CAGTCCAGCGTAGTAGCTAGTCAGGAACGCACTCTGTGCCGTCAAGGCCCCCAGTTCGGCAGCCTTCCGCGCGTTCGCCACGGTCCCCACGAAGTCGCGGACGTGTTGCCAGTCGAACTCTTGAATCCCATCGATCGCCGCTCCGAAGGCGTTCCCCGCAGTGGTCATTGTGGCGTCCCACGCCGCATCGCTGGCCGCCGCCCCGGCGACCAGCGTATCCCGCACGTCGGTCACCGCGATAATCCGCGCATCCTCGGCGGAGCTGTTCGCCGTATTCAACCCGCTGTCCGCCGTGGTGACCGCCGTGCCAAAGGTCGCCTGGGCCTCCGCCGGACTCACTGCCGGTGGCACCACCGCCGCGTTCGTCGGGTCGTCCGGATCGAGATCGTTCCGCAACGCCTCATCGATGGGGACCGCGTTCCCCATCATGAACTGACTGTGTAATTGAGCCAGCGCCAGGGCATCTCCCGGATGCGCTGTGATCTCAAAGAACGCCCCGTCCTGGGCCGCTGTGGTATACGCCCTGGCCAGGGCCGTGGCATGCTGCTGACGGGCGGCACTCTGCAACCGCAGGGTGTCCCCCTCCAAAAATCTGGGAGCGAACATGGCCTTTTGAGGGGATGCGCCAGACACGTTGATCGGATGGGCCCGCTTACCAGATGCCCCCCTATTTCGCATCCCGGTGTTGTGGAACCGGGACTTTTGGCCCGAGGCTGCCTAGAATAGCAGGCAGTCTGTTAGCTCCTTTTCCGCAAGCGCTGTTCCATGCACCAGGTTGAAGCTGCCCTTGAATCCCTCCGTCAGGGACGACTGGTTATTGTCGTCGATGCCCAGGAGCGAGAGAACGAAGGGGATCTGATCGCTGCCGTGGAGTTCATGACTCCGGAGACCGTCGATTTCATGTTGCGGCAGGGGGCCGGTGTCCTGTGTGCTCCGCTGACCCAGGAATATGCACAGCGGCTTCAGCTGACGCCGATTGTCGATCCCCAGTCGAACAATTCACCGCATCAGACGCCGTTCCTGATTCCCGTGGATCATCACCGGGCGGGGTCCGGGGTCAGCACCCTGAGCCGGACGCTGACTCTCCAGGAACTCGCCAATCCGCAGGCTGTGGCAGCGGACTTTGTCCGTCCGGGCCACATCAACCCGCTGTTGGCGAAAGAGGGCGGCGTTCTGCGCCGGGCCGGGCATACCGAGGCCACGGTCGATCTGCTCAAGATGGCCGGGCTGATCCCCGTCGGTTGTCTCATCGAAATCTGCAGCCGCCGCAATTCCGGGATGGCCGATCTGGACGAGCTTCAGGCAATGGCCACCGAGCATGACATCCCGATCATTTCGATTGCGCAGATCATCCAGTATCGCCGCACGCGGGAACGTCTCATCCGCCGCGAGGTCGAGGTCGATATGCCGACCAGCGACTATGGTCGGCCCCGAATGATCGCCTACCACGTGGATCATGAAGAGCAGGAACCCCTGGCGATCGTCTGGGGCGACCTTTCCCAGGTCGAGGCCCCGCTGGTCCGGATGCACTCCTCCTGTTTCACCGGTGACATTCTGGGGTCGCTCCGCTGTGACTGTGGAGAACAGCTGCACATGGCGATTCAGATGATCTGTAAAGAAGGGGCGGGGGCCGTGGTTTATCTGCCTCAAGAGGGTCGCGGAATCGGGCTGGTATCGAAGTTGAAGGCATACCAGCTTCAGGATCAGGGGCTGGACACTGTCGAGGCGAATCACCGCCTGGGCTTCAAGGCCGACCTGCGGGACTACATGGTCGGACTGCAGATTCTGAAGGATCTGGGGCTGACCAAGATACGGATCTTGACGAACAATCCGAAGAAGACCGAAGCGTTTGAGAACTGGGTGGATCTGAAGGTCGTGGAACAGGTGCCGATTATTGCACCCGATCACCCGCATCGGTCGAGCTACATGAAAACCAAGCGAGACAAGATGGGTCACATTCTTCCCGAGTAGGTGGGTGCCGCACTGGCCGAAGTACCGTGGGCGAGAAACGAACGCCGGGAGGGGTCGTTGCGGATCTTTGTCTCAGAATTCATCTGTGGGGGTGGCTGGGGAGCTACTCCCCGCCCCGCCAGCCTGGTCCGCGAGGGAGCCGCGATGCTGGCGGCCCTGGTGGGCGATCTGCTGAAACTCGGCGGGGTGACGGTCGCGACGACATGGGATCGACGATTGAGCCCATCCGAATTCGGTCTGGAATGGCATGCCGCACATCCGAAGACGCGACTCGAACGACACGAAGTGAGTGGACCCACGGAAGAGGCGGAGCTGTTTGCAACGCTCTCGCAGGAATGTGATGCGACACTCATCATTGCGCCCGAACTGGAGGGCGAGTTGTTGCGGCGGCGGTCGCTGGTTCCGCCCGCGCGGTCGCTGAATTCCACGCCGTTGGCGATCGATCAATGTGGTGACAAGTGGGTGACGTACCAGCATTTGATGGCTGAGACGATCCCAACGATTCCGACGGAACTGATCACGGAAGGCCCCTCCATCGGCCCGGATCTGGTCATTAAGCAGCGGTTCGGGGCCGGGTCACAAGAGATCTGGCGCGTGTCATCCGTTGCCGCCTGGCGGGACCAGATCCCGTCCGAACGGCAATCACGGTTTGTCGTCCAGCCGTACATCGCGGGAACCCATCATTCGATCGGTGTCCTGATCGATCGATCGGGGAGGGTCCACATCTTGCCCGTTGCTGACCAGCGGATTGCGGTCTCGCAAGGCTTCGCCTACGAAGGCGGAAAGCTGCCAACAGCCACGCTCACGGACTGTCAGCAGGCAGAAGCTCGAAAACGTGCGGAGCAGGTCGTCGCGGCTTTCCCGGGTTTGCAGGGATACTTTGGGATCGATCTGTTGTGTCCGCAGGATTGCCCCGACACGATGCTGGTGGTCGAAATCAATCCGCGACTGACCACCAGTTACGTGGGGTACCGGGCCTTGTGTCGGACAAATCTGGCCGCAGTCTGGCTGGGAAGCGACTCGACCATCGATTGGCATTCCGGGCGGATCGCATTTACACCCGAGGGGAGCTGGCAGTGGGACAGGTAATTGGACTCGATATTGGCGGGGCCAATCTCAAGGCATCGGACGGCCTGGACCGGACGATCGATACGCCATTCCCGATGTGGCAGCGAGTGGGAGAGCTGACCTCTGCCTTGCGGTCATTGACCTCGGTTTGGACGGACGACATTGATGAGATCGCGGTCACGATGACGGGTGAACTGGCCGATTGCTTTCGCACGCGGGCCGAGGGCGTCGATCGGATTTTGACCGCAGTGGAGGATGCGTTCCCGCGATCCATCGTGCGGGTCTGGCAGACCTGCGGCGAATTTGTCCACCCGGATGAAGCCCGCGATTGTCCCGTCCTGACCGCAGCTGCCAACTGGCATGCGCTCGCCACATTTGCGGCGCGGGTGTGCCTCCAAGACGAGTCCCTGTTGATGGATATCGGGTCGACCACGACCGATTTGATCCGCATCCGTAATGGAACTCCGCTGACGGAGGGACTGACCGACCTGATGCGGCTGCAGCAGGGCGAACTGGTCTACACGGGGGTGCGGCGAACACCGCTCTGCGCTGTGGCGGACACGGTGTTCTGGGATGGAGTCTCGACGCCCTTGGCTGCGGAGTGGTTTGCAACGACACGAGACCTGTATCTCTGGACGGGCGAAATTGCGGAGGTCCCGGACGATCACGACACGGCCAACGCTCGTCCCGCAACCCGCGAATGCGCTCGCGACCGACTCACGCGGACAGTCTGCTCGGATACCGATGAGATGGGCGATTCCGCCGTGACGGCACTGGTCCAGTCGTTGATTGCCTCTCAGGAGCAGCAGATTCGGACGGCTCTGGAGCGAGTCCTGGCGCGGTTGGAGGGGCCGCTCCGAGCAGTCATTTTTGCGGGCGAGGGGGAGTTTCTCGCCCGGAAGATCGTGGCGGAGATCCCCGAAATGCAAGCCGCGGAACGATTCTCCCTGGGGCAGTTGCTGGGGGAGTGTCACTCTCGAGGGGCGTGTGCGTATGCGCTGGCCCGTCTGGCAACGGAACGGCTTTGAGCGGAGACGGGGAGTGAAATCTTTTTCAGAATTCGTGAGGCGCGCCGCTGACAGATGACGCATAGATGGATGAAACTGATCCTTCAGTGGAGTCCCTGCGATGTCCCAATCATCCGAACCTGTGAAACCGGAATCAGATCCGATGACGATCGACCCGTCCAATCTCGGAAGTGTTGATCCTCTATCGGTCGAGGGGCTGTTCCTCGTCGCCTTGGGCAAGACCGGGCCGGCGCGGGCGGCGTTTCTGGCGGTAAGTTGTCCTGATGCGGAACAGCGGCAACGGGTCGAGGCGCTGCTGGCCGCCTACGAGAACGCGGGGAGCTTTTTGGAGAAGCCCGCCGTTTCGCCGGAGCCGACGCCGGTGGGGCAGTATCTGGCCCCGTGCGAGGTGCCGGGCGCGATCGGCAAACTCGGGCCGTATGAGATCCTCGAAGAGATCGGGCGCGGCGGGATGGGTGTCGTGTTTCGCGCTCACGATCCGAAGCTACAACGGATCGTGGCGGTCAAAGCCCTGGCCCCCGAACTGGCCCGACTCCCCGCCGCACGTCAACGCTTCCTCCGCGAGGCCCGCGCCGCAGCGGCGATCAGCCACCCGCATGTGGTGACGATCTTCGCGGTCGATGGGACGGAAGAGGCGTCGCTCGGGACCGAGCGAACCACCTTGCCGTACCTCGTGATGGAATGCATCGTCGGACAGACACTGCATGACAAGATCAAACGGGTCGGGGCGCTGAAGACTGAGGAGATCGTCCGCATCTCCCGCCAGATTGCCGAGGGACTGACTGCCGCCCACAAACGCGGGCTGATCCACCGCGACATCAAGCCCGCGAACATCCTGCTGGAGAACGGTGTCGAGCGGGTGAAGATCACCGACTTCGGCCTGGCCCGCACGGTCTCCGATGGCGGGATCACCCACACCGGCGAGATCCTTGGGACGCCGCAGTGCATGTCCCCCGAGCAGGCTCGCGGCGAGGTGGTCGACCAGCGGAGCGACCTGTTCAGCCTCGGCTGTGTGATGTACACGATGTGTACCGGGGTGAGTCCGTTCCGCGCCGACAACATGCTGGCGGTGATGAAGAAGGTCTGCGAGTCGGAACCGCGCCCGGTGGCCCAGCTCAATCCGAACGTGCCGGAGTGGCTGTGCGCTCTGGTGCATATGTTGCTCCAGAAGGAACCGGAGCGACGGGTGCAGACGGCGGGGGAGGTGGTGGAGGTGCTGGAGAGTCGGGTGATCGCGACCGGCGCACATGCCGCCACGTCGCCCACCAAGCGACGCGCGGACGAGAGTTCGCAAGCCGCTCAAGGGGATATCCCAAAGTGGTTGCTAACCCCCGTCATCCCCGGCCTGGAGCAGTGGCTCTTCAAGGACAGTCTGCTGCCGGTCACCCTGATTGCGATGCTGATCGGCTTCTTCTTTGGTGAGAACAAAGAATCCCGCATCCTGATGCTTCCGTTGGCGGGGATTCTGGGCTTTGGGCTGCTTTCACTGGCGAAGGTCTTGTTGAAAACTCCCTGGAGCTGGATCAACTGGAAGACATGGATCACAGTACCGCCAGCCATATTCGTGGGAGGAGTGGGGCGAGCTTGGTTGATTCACAGGAGCCGATCCGGTGTCGGACTGATGGAAGAGCTGGTCCGCAACAATGCAGGCTGGTTCGTCTTCCCGCTGGCGATCGGGGTGTTCTGGCTTTTGAATCGGTACTTCCGCGACCTGTTCATTCAGAATCCGCAGTCCGATTCCAGGACTCGTTCCACTCCCCCTCAACCACTGCACTGGTCCACATGGATAATCATCGCACTGACAGTTCTAACGGGCGGAATGCTGGCCTTTGGAGACAGTCGATATTCATCGAGCCTCACCGAGGCGGTGGTGGTGGTTTATGTGATGGCGTTGAACGTCTGGCTCTTCGTGCATCTGGCGGCGTGGGGAGTGAAGCTGGCCAAGTCGCGTGACAACTCGCCCCCGGTGGCATTCGCAACAGCCGCGACTGCCGCGACGACGACACTTCCACCACGCTCCCCGTGGTCGGTCCTCGGCTGGATTCTCGTGGGGACAATAGGACTCGGAATGTTGGCGACTCTGGGTTTTGCGGTCGCGCTGTTTGTGCCGTATCTTGCGATGAAAAGCGTTCCGATGCAGCACGCCACGTATGTGATTCGTACCCCCGAAGCTGAGAACCTCAAGTACGTCTCCATCAACGGCGAGCAGGCCCTTCTCCATCCCGGCGGCCCCGGCGAATGGCGGATCGCAACCACGCCCGGGACGCATAGCATTTACGTCTCCTACAGCAGCGACAGCGCTCTCCACCAAGAACGATTCTTCACCACCAACGCCACCGTGGAGCAGGGACGCACGACCGTCATCGCCGCCGAACCCGCGATGGTCCGGTCGCTCACCAGGCCCCCCGGTTTAGAGTTTCCGACGCCCCGGCCGACTGACAAGCCAGTTGTGGATGGTGGTTCGATGACATCCAACCCACCGCCCGGGATGACGATCGGCGCAAATGCCTTGCCCAGCCCCTCGATCCCGTTGGCCGATGCGGTCGAGGTGCTGACCGACCCCGCCACGATGCCGCGCCATCTGTACGTCGTCCAACCGAGTTCTGAAAATGTCACCCAAGTCTGGGTCGACGAGCCAGGGCTAATCGTGCGGCTGAAACCCCTCGATTTCGAGGGGAAAGAGAGTTCGGAGGAAGAGTACGTGGCCAGTTGTGCCTGGGGGTTGGGGAACTTTCAGTCTGTGGACGCCCCCCATGCCAGCACTGCGAACCTCCCCGTCGGTCGGTATCGTGTGCTGGTGCAGGATCTCGACTATGGGTGGGAACTCGATCGCCGCGGCAACATCGTCATCGGGCGAGGAACGCAGACGATCCATGTAAAACGGTCGTTCGTCGGGCAGCAGCTCAAGCCCGAACATCAGTCGGTGAACTTCCGGTGGGCTGGAAAGAGCTATCAATTCACGATGCCGGAACAGATCGCCAAAGTGAACACCATGCTGGCCAGTCTCGCGGGGGAAGCTCCATATAGCGAACTGGGTGTTCAATACAAGGACTATGACTTCACTGTCGATCCGTTGGGAGAGCAGCTGGCACTCGGCACGGGAGCACTCCAGCATGAGCGCCGCCGAATGAAGCTGCAGTTCGCGGAAGGAGCGATCCCGAAGTCGGTTTCGGTGTCCCACTCCTCGGGAACGATGACTTGGTCACGGCCCGTTCCCGAAGGATTTACTGTTCCGGAAGGAGCCCTTCGGTTCAGTGTCCTTTATCAGCCCGGCTTTTGGTGGCCCGGTGACGATACTCATCCGCTGGACCTGGCCAGTCTGCCTGATCAGACGCTCGTTGTGGGTCGATTGACCAAGGCCATAATGCGTGAAGCGATCACCCGGACGGAGGACTGGTCTCAAGTCCAGGGATTGAACATCTATTGGTTTCGCGAGCATTCGACCCGGATTCGATCATCAGCTGCTCCGGCTGCCAAGCGCCTCATTCAGGCTTGGCTCGATGGGCAACCGGATGTGCCCGAGACGGAACTGCTGGCGCTCGGCAAAGCGGAGAACTGGGCCGTTCTCTGGCAATACTACGCCGAGACGAACAATCTCATGACGGATATTGTTGAACCCGGTAACGAACCCGGGATGTGGCGGATGAAAGAACCTCCGGAAGGAGCTGTGGCTCCGTAAAGTGTCGTCCAATTGTTGCCTTTCGCTCCGACGAAAGAGCGTCGAGCGCGAGCCCAACGGTCACAACGCTGAACCAAATTCGGGAGTCACGCGCTCCGACGACGCCCATTCGCGGAGCGAAAGGCGACTCTGTCGATGACCGTTCCCAATGTCATCATGCAATCCTCTTATCGCTATTAGAAATCATGGATTGGCGCTCGCC
The DNA here is from genome assembly GCA_003671275.1 of Planctomycetota bacterium. Taxonomy (GTDB): domain Bacteria; phylum Planctomycetota; class Planctomycetia; order Planctomycetales; family Planctomycetaceae; genus TH-plancto1. The sequence continues at coordinate 7,949 of QWPB01000165.1, forward strand.
GCAACGCAGCGATATACCAGGGACCGTTGCTCAGTGAGCGGCGTTTCGCAAAGCGGTCAGGGTCTTGAGGGCAGCCTTCGCGGTGCCGTCTGGCCGCAGCACGCCCGAGTGCGGGAACCGGTGAGCCAGCGAGTCACCGAACGAGTGCATAAAGACTCCGGTCACCGCCGGCTTGGCCGCGATCATCGGGATGAAGTCCTCGATCCACGCGGACTGGGCCTCTTCTGACCAGTTCATTCTCCAACTGTTAGGCTGGACTTCGCAACCACCATAGGCTCCCACGTCTGGACCGAGTGAGGAGGGGCACGCCACGACCACATGCAGCTGGATTCCCAGCAGGCTCCACAGGTCAATCAACCGTGAAACCGCCAGACGAGTTCGCGTCAACGAACCCGGAGGGCCATACCCCATGGCAATTTCGAGAGTGACTCCCGACAAGCCCAGATGTGAACGAAGCAAGGCATCCACAAGTTGGAAAGGGGATAACCGATGGTTCCCCTGAGTCATATATTCGCCCCAGGGTTGTCCGACTCGAACAAAGAACTGGGCATCACTGTCCGTCCGCAGGGCGGTTTCCATGGATTTGGCCATGAGCGTGAGTCGGTGCTCTTCCGACAGGAAGAGGGCCCCTCCCAGATTGCCA
>QWPB01000077.1 GCA_003671275.1 Planctomycetota bacterium
ATGAAGAACGGATTGTCAAGCCGGTGAGATGCAGAAAATCGGGTCCGGGCCGGTGTGGGTGGAGATTCTCCTCGCCGTCGGTCTCGGTCGGTGCGTCCCCTTCGCCCGATGCGGACTGGCTGCGAACCGGTGGTAGATTCTCTGAGCCCGAGGGGGAGGGAGGGCCGGGGCCTCCGCATCACAATAAGGTGTCTGTAGCGACGGCTGGATGGAATTCTGGTCCTTATTGCAATCCAGAGGTCTAGCCTAAGAACTGGACACTGCGAAGGATGGCGACCCACGACTTCTCAACCAAGAAACACAACCAACACCACTGAGTCACTCTGGGCCGCCATTTTTGTCGATCCCAACTGTCCTACCAAGAGGGAACCTCCAGAATAATTCTCGATGGCTGCTGGGGGTGATGCGACAGCTTACCCATGATGATGCCGAAGCCCTGGGGGGTTCCCGATGACATCCCGATTGACAACCGGACCGAGCCTGCGAGAATCGGCGGAAGTCCAGAATGCTTGGATTCATTGGGAAATGTCTCCCGACGAGCATTCCGGTGATAGGCGGAATGCTCGTTGGGGATAGACAGAACCCGATTCTGCCTAACCCTGGTTAGGCGGCAAGGCAATTACATGCAGCAATCACGCAGCACTCGAAAGCGAACGTGGGTGTCACTCGTCGCCTTCGCCATCATTGGCCTCACAGCTGGTTTGTACACGTCGTTCGCACGTTCGCTTCCCGCACCCCCGGTGTTTCCCTCCGATCAGGCCGTCGTGCTTCAGATCGTCACTGCGCCAACCAAGAGCATTATCGGTGGTGAGCAGTATGACGAATCGCAGGTTACCGTACTCACCTCGCACCGCGTGAACGTCTTAGCCTCTGGGGAAGGCCAGACGATTAGTTCCGTGGTCGATGGCATTCCCGTTAATGTTGCATACGCGAAATCGGAAGCCGGTCCTGGCAAACACTCGGTTTTGCTTCATGGGATCAACATTGGACTGCCGCTCCGAGTCCGTACTTCGGCAACCAGTAGCCTGTTGAGTCAGGTTTTCTGTCCAGCCCGCGTTGCCATTAATGCGGATTTTCACTCGTCCCAAAACATAATGATTCATTACAACGGCGAAGGTCGACCTAACACCTTCATTCGGCTTCGAGTAGATCCCGAACCCGATGAGCTTCCCGTCATTGACATTTCCAGTTTCGGCTCGTCTGGCCAACAAAACGGTGCACCGGAATTGTGCATCACCCCGAATTTACAAATGTAAGCTGTCCGGCACAATCCGGTGACCGTCAGCGTTCGGCCAAAGGTTATATTGCTCATGCGAGATTCCGGGTTTGGGATCGGTTCGTGCTTGGTATTCGGTGGGGCGTTGGGGCTTGCATTCGCAGGATAGTTTATCGTTGAATCTTTGAAGCCAACGCGTCCCATCAACCACATGGACTTTGCTGCGGCACTCATCCCGCTGATGACCGCCATCGGTTTCGCTGTGCTAATCGCAATCATGCAAATCGTTGGAGTGGCTCTTGGCATTGTTGGACTCCGTAAGCCATCGCGGCCCAAGTGGGCAGCGCAGCTCGGCACTGTACTAAACGGTGGAGGGCTGTTGTGCACAGTCATTGTCATCGCGGCCTTGGTAACTCAACTGTAAAATGCGCACCGAATGGCCGAACAGGGCGGTCAACCCGAGCGGCGGCTCGGGTGGGTTCTGAAATCAATGTCTCTTGGCCGTCACCCGGTTACCTTGGTCGCTCGGCCAGCACACATCCGAGATAAACGAGACCCACCATGCACGCCCGCCAGCCTGACAAGCCTTTCAAGCCCGTCGTCCGCAAACCGGCCCAGCGTGTGGCGGCACAAGACGAGGCGGTTACGTCACTGCCGGAATCGATGGTGACCGGCAAGGCGAGCCCCGCGAAGGCTGCGGACGGCGACAAGCCGGTCTTCGCCTACATCGCCAGCCTGCCGCAGCCGCAGCGGGGCATCGCGGAATCGATCGATGCGATCGCAGCCAAGACGCTTCCCGGTCTGCAGCGTTCCGTGAAATGGGGCATGGCGTACTATGGCGTCGGCGACGGCTGGTGCTTCTCTTGCGGCGGCTTCGCGGGCCACGTCAAGCTCATGTTCGTGAACGGTGCGGCGCTCGTGCCGGTACCGCCCGTGACGCCGGTGGCGATGGGCAAGTCGACACGAGGTGTGGAGCTCGAATCCGAGGACGACCTCGACGCACCCCAGATCGCGGAGTGGATGAAACAAGTCGCGGCCATGCCGGGTGTCGGGAGGAAAAAACAGTAGGGCTGCAAGCTGTATCCGCCATGTCGGACGAGCCCGTCCCTCAGAACCGCGGGACGCCAAGCCTTAAAACCCGTCGATGGGTTTCCCCCATTGGCGGTCGTCTGCTGCCGGTGTTTCACCGTCCCGAAGCTCGGTGTTATCGGCTCCCCCGCCCCTTCTCTCATCCATCCCGATCATTGACAGGATCTCCGGATGTGGCAGCGAGCGATTGCTGGCTCTGCTTGTAGGCCTGGTAGAGAGCTTCCATTTCCTGAAGGGTGGCTGTGGCGGGCGTCTTTCCGAGGGACTTCAGGCCGCGTTCGATGGCCTGGAATCGATCGGCGAATTTGTTGTTGGAACGCCGGAGGGCTTCTTCCGGATTAATTCCCCACCGGCGGGCGATGTTCGCCACAACGAATAGCACATCCCCGAGTTCCCCCTCGATCCGGTCCTTGCGTTCCAGATCGGTCACCTCTTCGTCGGGGACCGGATCCATGTGAACACCCGCCGCGATGTCGGGAATCTCACCGAGTTCTTCCCGTAGTTCCGTGACTTCTTCCCGCAGCTTGTCGAAGAGCATGGCCCGATGGGGCCAATCGTAACCCACGCGGGCCGCTTTCTTACTGAGACGAGCGGCTTTGGCCAGTGCGGGCAGGTCGACGGGGATTCCTTCAAGGACCGATTCCCGCTGCTTTTCGGACTGCTTGGCCCGTTCCCAGTGGGTCATGACATCCGCTGCGGACTGGGCCGACTCATTGCCGAAGACATGCGGATGTCGGTGGATCATTTTGGCGGTGATCTTCTCGACCACCTGAATCAGATCAAATCGGTTCTCATCCCGGGCAATCTGCGATAGCAGGACGACCTGCAACAGCACATCGCCGAGTTCCTCAGAAATGGCTTCGTTGTCATCGAGGTCAATGGCCTCCAGCAGTTCGCACGTTTCCTCCAGAGTGAACGGTTTGATCGAGGCCAGCGTCTGAACGCGGTCCCAAGGGCACCCGTCTGGAGATCGCAGCTGGGCGATGACCTCCACAAAACGGTGCAGGGCAGGACCGAGGCGATCAGGATCAGGCGGGGTGCCAGACATGGCGGGAGTTCATCAAAGGATCGAAGCGGACGGGTCACAGAATAGCGATCAGGGTACCCGCATGATACTTGCTATGCGTGAACTCGGGCATCCGATGGTCGCTGGCGGCGGTGGACTCTATGATGCCGCATTCCGGGCTTGATCACGTGAATGAGCCCATCTCGTGAAAGCGGGTTCATGGACGGAGCTTCTCTCCGATCACTGGAGCCCAGGGTGAGTGACTGATGACATACGACGTCTATGGCGTGGGCAATGCTCTGGTGGATATTCAGGCCCGCGTTGCCGATTCGGTGCTGGATGATCTGCGATTTGCCAAGGGGATCATGACGCTGGTCGACGAACCGTCGCAGAAACAGATCCTGGCCAGACTGCAAAAATCGTGGCATCAGTGCGCGGGAGGTTCCGCTGCCAACACAATTATGGGGATCGCTGATTTCGGCGGTAAGGTCGCATACACCGGCAAGGTCGGGAATGATGAAATTGGCGGGTTTTTCCTGGCGGACATGCGGAAGATGGGCGTCAAAATCGAAACTCCGGCAACCGCTGGGCAGACGGGAACCTGTGTGGTGCTGATCACCGAAGATGCCCAACGGACGATGCTGACAAATCTGGCCCTTTCGGCGACCCTCAGCCCGGCGGACATCTCGGAAGAGCAGATTCGACAGTCCCAGTATGTCTATATCGAGGGGTACCTGTTCGGCGGCGACGTGACGCGGTCAGCTGCCTTGCATGCGATTGATCTCGCCAAGAAGCATGGCGTGAAAGTGGCCCTGACCGTGTCGGACCCATTCCTGATTCAGTATCACAAGGACGAGTTCATGCGGCTGATTGAAGGCCCCGTTGATCTGCTGTTCTGCAATCTGGATGAGGCTCGGGCATTAACGGGAAGGCTCGATCCGGTGGAGTGTGCCCGTGAGATCCATCGGCACGCGGCAAACGTGGCGTTGACACTGGGAGCCGAGGGCTCGCTGCTAATGCACGATGGCGACATGACGCCCATCGAAAGCGTACCCGTCAAAGCAGTCGACACCACCGGAGCCGGAGACATGTACGCCGCTGGGATCCTGTACGGGGTTACGAATGGTCTCAGCTGGAAGCAGGCGGGGCGTCTGGCCTCGCATGCCTCGTCGCGGGTTGTTGGTCAGATGGGAGCCCGCCTGGCCGACCGGTTTTCGCCAGAGCAGGTTCAGGCCATTACCGGCCAATAGTAATGTGAGGGCCGGAACCCGCAGCGGTTTTATCGCGGCTTGGCGGGATGTTCCACAATTACCGTCGTCCGAATGCCCCCCCGGGGTGTGAAGTCGGCGGTAATTTTCATCCAGCGCGGTTGAGTCACCGCCACCAGATCGTCCAGAATCGTATTGGTGACATTCTCGTAGAACGCCCCGTGATTCCGGTATTGCTGAAGATAAATCTTCAGTGACTTCAGCTCGTAACAGAGCTGATCCGGGATGTAAGAGATCGTGATCGTCCCGAAGTCAGGCTGACCGGTCTTGGGGCACATCGAAGTAAACTCGGGACAGACCGTGTCGATCAGGTAGTCCCGATTTGGGAACGGGTTGGCGAAGGTTTCAAGAAGGTCACGAGTCGGCTGAGACATGGTCAATCGGTGAAGAACGAGTTCAGGGATCAGGGGCCGGAGAAACCAGACGATTCAGAATTCCGCGCGGGACGTTACCGCTTGGGTTTCTGGCCATCAGTCTGCTTCCGAGCGGCATCCGCAGCTTCAAGCAGCTTTTCGATAAACGACTTGGGACGGTTTGGATCGATCAGTTCTGGAGTGACGGCGCCCGTGGGGGAAACGGTCATGGGGGCCGGGGCGACCACGATCGGCGGCATGAACTTCTTGAGCGCCCATCGCTCGATCATGCCGAGAATACTGGACGCAATGAAGTACAAACACAGACCGCTCGGCACAGAATAGAAGAGGAAACCCATGACGACGGTCATCCCGTTCATCATGTTGTTTCGCATCCGCTCCTCGTCGTTGGTCGGGGGCGGCATCATCTGACGCTGCTGGAACAGGAACAGACCCACATTGAAAAGCGGCAGCAGATTGAACGTGGACCCCACTCCCCAGATTTCCCGACCGAAGGAGAACAACGCATCCGGAGCTGCCAGATTGTCGATCCACAAAAACTTGGCCAGCCGCAAATCCAAGCAGGTATTCACCGCCCCATACAGTCCGATGAAGATCGGCATCTGAATGAACAGCGGCAGACACCCGCCAAGCATGTTGTGATTGTATCGCTTCATCAGCTCGCGCTGCGCGAGCATAAACTTCTCGGGTTCGTTGGCATACTTCTCTTTGAGCTTGGTGATCTGCGGCGTGATGATCTTCATCTTTTCGCCGTCCCGAACCTGCTTACGGGTCAGGGGCAGCAGGCACATCCGGACCGAAAATGTCAGCATGATGATCGCCAGCCCGTACGGAGCGAACGTCCCATAAAAACCCAGCAACAGCTGCAACAGCTTCTCCACCGGTCGAGCGCAGAAGGTGAATGGCTTGAACAGCGAGAATTCCGGCTCACGCAGGGACAGTTCCAGTTCCAAGGCTTGAGCAATGGCCTTTTGCTTCGGCCCCAGAAACACCCTGTAACTGTGTGTGAGGGTCTTGCCCGCAGCGATCTCGAATTCGTGTGTCTGCATCCTCAGGCTGATCGATGATCGAATCGGCTTGTCGGTGTTGCGAGCCACAATCGTGGGGTAGACCGATGAAAAGTATCGATCGGCATTGCCGTCTTTGTTGGCGTCGAGCAGCTGGTCTTTCGAGGGCAGTACGAGCGCGGAGAAGAACTGCACATCGATTCCGGCGTAATGGATCGGATCGAGGTAGCTGTCGATTTTGGCCTTGTCGAATTGGGTCGTGATTTCGCCGGCGGTACGAATCAGGTGGCTGATATCCGAGGGGTCGCTCAGGTCGCCATGGGTCGCGACTTTGACTTCCATTAACGTGCGGGAGTTGGCTACGTTCTCCAGTGGCAATCCCACCGGCCCCTGCAGCCGGTACGACTGCTTGGTCGGGGCGGCTTTCAGGTTCTCAATCGACAAGTCAATCTTCAGGACATACCCCGCGGCATCTTCGTCGCGGTTCGCTTCATCCCCCTTTTGCAGGGTGTATGTCTTGCGAACGGCCACGGAATTATCCGGAGCTTGCACGAGGAAGGTGGCGGTCTCGCTGGTCGCGCCCGGCAACAGTTTCCAATGGGCTTTCTCAGTGGTTTTTTTGAGTGGCTTGATTTGCGAGTTGATTTGATCGATGGCCGTATTGAACGACAGCGGTTCGGTTCCATCGGCATTCGGCGGCAGGTTTCCCACGACCTTCAGTTGTTCCTTGCGGTCGAGTGTCAGGTAACGCGGATCGTTGAGCTTGGCCCAGTCGACTGAGGCCCCGCGTGAGTTCAACTGGACCTGCAGGAAATAGCCTTTCCCCGGTGCATCCGTTCCCAGGATATGGGTGGCTGCGGGGCCTTCCTCGAAATTGGGCAATGGTCCTTCCGGCTGCTTGTCTTTGTCGTCCGTAGTTTTGTCGTCTTCGGCGATCGCTGCGGGAGCCGGTTTGCCTCCAAAAAATGCGGGGAACAATCTCTGGATGGTCGGCATCCAGACCAGCAGGAACACTCCGAGCAACAGCATCGAAATGAGTGTTCGGCGGTCGAAAAGTGGCTGCTGGGGCTGGTCCATCGCTCAACTCAAAAGGGGCTCGTTGCCGTGCCATCCGAGGGAAGGCGGACAACGAAACACTCTGACAACGGGGCCCACCCGAAGGTGGATCACTCGGAATCCGAAGATTTCGGACGCAGCAGTCTAACGCCGCGTCGCCTGCGCAGCGAATGAGCCTCGGGAGAGTCCTACGAATTGGACGGAATTCCGAATAACGAGCGAGTCAGGCAAAGCCTGCGGAGGAAAGGGGTTAAAGGCACCTTGTGGCGGCTTAATGGGCATCTCGTTCCGATCCCTGTCGTCGATTCCCGGCCCCGCCCGGGTGAGCGGATTCAGGCGGGTTACGAGACGATAAATGTCGTCAGGGTTTCATCTTGCGATACTTGCGGTGCTGTCGATCTTTCGAGGAAGAGATTATTCCCATCCGTCGTCGTTGATGTCGGCGACCTCGAATCCCAGCGAGCGGAGGGCTTCACCAGCGGCTTTCAGTACCCCATCATCGTCGTCGGTGTCCAGGACCGCTCGCAATAAAGTCTCCGCATGCGAGGGCCGCAGTTTGCCAAGTGCCTCAGCAGCGGCGGCGCGGACTCGATTCTTCGGATCGTTCTGCATCCGGTCGATGACCAGCTCAGTCGCTTCGGTCAGTCCCAGATCTCCGAGCCCTTTGAGTGCCCACATCCGGGGGAGCCATTCGGGGTCCTTCCCCGCCATCTCCATCAGCGGATGCAGCCCCCGGGGATCACGCGTCAAACCCAGGATGCGGGCTGCAGGGGAGCGGGTCAATGGGACTGGTGTCGTGAGCAGATCCAGCAGTGCGGGTACGCCCGACTCGCGGGTTGCGGAGATTTGTCCGACCAGGGAACGCTCGGACCAGTTACGAACCGTGTTCACGGGATCAGCCAATCCGAGCACCAACGATTGAATTGCGGCAGAACTGGTCTGGCCTCCCAGTCCCAGTGCCGCCATGGTTCGAGTGAAGGCTTCTGCGGAAGTCCGGAGTGGAAGCAACCGTTCGGCGACGCATGGCATGGCACATTGGGCCACTGATTCCGCTGCCGCCTGTCGCAGGGGTTCTCCGAAGTCTGGCGATGCCAGTATCTCCACCAGATCATTGATCGTTGTCGGATCGGTGGTTGCTGCGGCTTCGCGAATCGCAGCCAAGCGATCATCGCCAGTCAGTTGTTGAACCCGTTCGAGCAGAGAAGGCATGACCAGACACTCCTGGGGACGACCGAACGCGAAGGCTACGCCGGGCGAACCGGCATATCAACAAAAAACGGCTGCCATTCGGCAGCCGTGGGAGAATCAGGAAGGGCAGTCACCCTCAAGCCCCGGGACGCAGTCGGCAATATGCCGTCAACACCTGGTACAGATCGGGCGACATGTGAATGGGGTCGTCTTCAAAATCTCTCAGAAAGGAACGCTGCGAGCGACAAGCTTCCAGAAGAACACGGGACAATTCACCCAAGGTGATAGACATCTGGGGTTCCTGGTATTCGAACGTCTGATCTTCGCCCGTGAAAACTCGAAGTTGGGGACGCATCGATCCTCCTCCCTGAAGGCACCAGTGAAATTACTGGCGGGTCATTCTGTGTCAGCCATGAAACTTGCCGGGTCACGACCCGGTCAAAATCGGGGGCACCTGTAGGCTGTCGATTCAGAATGCCCTGACGTGATCGAGGCGCAGAATGACTTCCGCAAGTGCCCGTGGAGTTATCGACGTTCACATTGGGATGACTTTGACGATTCTGTGGATTCAATGGGATTCCATGGTGATGCATTCAGGCTTTGATTTGGCCCTCAATGCAATCCACCCGGCAGGCTGAGTGGCAGCCTGCCGGGTGGTCAATCTCCTCCGCTGTCCGTGTGCAAGAACCTTATGGGAGGGTTCCCCATCCGAACAACTCAGGCAGCGTCCCCACGCCGTTGTAATCGTTCACGTCGACGAACGGGGCATCGTCCAGGATGAATCCGCTACCCGATCCAAACACATTGCCACCATCCAATCGCACACGGAAGGTGCTCTCGCCCACTCCGGGGAACAGGTAGGTCGGAGCGATCTGGGGTGCATTCGGATTCAGCAAGAGTCCTCCGGGGGCCACATCCCGGTCCGCCAGCCGCTGGGCGTTTCGCTGACGATCCTGAGCGGCAAATGGCCCGGCAGGCGTCTGAGCAATCGTTCGCGATTTGAAGACCGCTTCGTCGTTGGTGTAGGCCGCCCCGATGGTCGTCGCTTCCGTGGAGTCCGCGACGTTGTTGCCGTAGACCAGATCGAGCCGGGCCAGGGGGTCGGTGGCATAGGTTGCCAGGCTGAAGGTTGCCGCATTCCAGACTCCCACCGATGCCAGCGGGTCGGCGGTTGAGACGAACGACTGGAAGAACACGTCCGAGCCCGAGTTGGCCTGGAAGATGTTGTCGTTCATCGCCGCTGTCACACCGGCTCGGGTGGCAGCAAAGCCACCGGCATCGGTGAAGTCTGCAGATCCCCCGTCAGCGGTACCGACTCGCATCACGAATCCACCAGCGGCCAGCCCACTGGTCGTTCCGTTGGCGGTCAGCGTGTTGCGGTTCATCGCGAAGATCAGATCAGGCGTGGCGGTGACCAGGCCACCGTTCTCCATGGCGAGCGTCGATGCGGCCCGGACATTCTGATCGGCATCGGCGGTGTTGACGACATAGACGCCCTCTTCCGCGTTGGCGACGAGCGTGTTGTCCTCGAAGGTCACGTTGGCCGCACCGTTGCCTCGGTTAAAGATCGCGACGCCGCGTTCCACATTGCGGGAGAACTGCGAGTTGGAAACCACCGCTGTCAAACCAGACGCCGAATCGTTGGTGAGCAGCAGGCCGTCCTGCCTATTCTGATTGACGACATTGTTGGTCAGGGTGACGTTGTTGACCCCCGACAGGCTGCGAACATTCAGGCCGCTGTTGGTGTTGTCCGTGATGGTCGCGTTGGTCACCGACAGGGTGTTACCTGTCATGTCCAGCTGGACACCGTCCCCGCCGTTCCCGGAGATTTCAGCCTGATCGATCGTCAGGGCCCCATTCAGACCACCCTGGAACAGCACACCATCCGCTTCGTTGTCGTTGATCTGGACGTTGTCCATATCCACGACCCCGGTGGAGCGAATCAGCACGCCTTCCTGGCCGTTCTCGCTGATGATCGTATCCGGGACAACTCCCGTGGCATCACCGATTTGAATCGTGTGATTCGGCGAGTTGATATCGATGCCGCCCGCGTTGTTGCCGCGAATCGTACTGGCCAGCCAGGTTCCCGAGAATGTTGCGGTGTCGGTCGGCAGCACGATGCTCGACGAGACCAGAATACCAGTCCCCTGGTTGTCGGTGACGGTATTGCCGGACAGGATCGTCGTCATGTCGGCGTCCGCCTGGACCAGGAACGAGATTCCGTTCCCGTTATTGCCATCGATGACGTTGCTATTCAGAGTGTACTCATCGATCAGGTCACCCACGCGGGCGGCCAGATCGATGCCGTCACCGGCGTTGCCCGAGATCGAGTTGGCCTCGATCAGCACATTATCCAGCACGGCCAGAGCCCGGCGTTCGATGTTCAGGCCGTCTCCCCCGTTGTTGTCGAGGGTCATGTTCTGGATCGTCGGATTCGTCAGCTGGCTGAAGATATCCGCAATGATCACCACACCGTGGCTGGCGTTGCCGCTGGCTCCGGAGGTTCCAGCCAGTGGGTCGCCAATCACCAGATTCGGAAGGATGGCATTGTCATCCAGGTGGACGGAGAGGCCTTCCCCATTCAAATTGGCGTCGGCCCCGTTGCGAGTGTTGTTGAACTCCGAGTCGAGGACGGTCAGCTGCCCCTGAGTGTTGGCATTCATGGTCAGTGCCAGACCCGCGTCCACGTTGGCGTTGAAGGTGTTGTGGCCGGTAGCTCCCATGGTGAGCGAGATCTGTGCATTGTCCGTCGCATCGACCCGCAGGCCCACGCTGGCGTTGTTGCTGATCGTGCTGCCGGAGAAGTCATCGATCGTCGCACTGATGTTCTCGGAGAGGGCCAGGTTGATCCCTTCCGCACCGTTATTGCTGACCGTGTTTCCGACGAAGGAGGCCTCGAAGCTGGCACCTGCATCGTCATTCAGTTGAATGTCGATCCCGCGTCCACCGGCATGGTTCGTGATCAGGTTGTCCACGAAGTTCACACCGAAGGAGTTGCCGTTGGTGTCCGGCAGGACTAGGCTGACACCAGTGCTTCCGTTCCCGCTGATATTGTTGGAGCTGACGCTGATTCGATCAGCGAGAGCGGGCAGCGTACTGTTCTGGATCAGCAGATTCAGTCCGGTGTCCCCGTTGTTGTTGACCAGGTTGTTGTCAACCGCCATCAGCCCGATGCTGGACCCGCTGGCTGCCAAGATCCGGATCCCATCCAGACCGTTGGAGGAGATTCCATTAACCCCCAGACCCAGGGTCTGTTCGTTGTCGGCAATCCACAGGCTGCCGATGGCTGTGTTTTCAGCATCCAGGTTCACCCCGTTGCCGGAGTTGTTGCTGATCGCGTTGTTCTGCAACTGGATCAGGTTGGTGACCGTCGTGTCTGTCAGATCGAGCAGCAGGCCATCTCCACCGCTGTTGCTGCCGATGGCGGTATCAGTGACCGACACGTTTCCGACCATTGATCCATTGGACACCAGTGAGTAGCCCGCTCCGGTGTTCCCCGTGATCTGCGAATTGGCAACGGTGACTTCGGCCAGACCGGTGATGTTGTTCAGGACGACATCCACTCCTGTTCCGGCATTGTTCGAGACCACGTTGTCCGACAGCACGATCTGATCTGCGACCATCGGTCCGAACGTCGTGTTGTTCAGCAACACTGACAGCCCGGCTCCCCCGGTGTTTCCGCTGATCGTATTGAACGAGGCCACCACATCGTTGAGGTCGGTGTCCAGCACATCCACCACAATACCGCGTCCGGTGTTGTTGGACACGGTGTTGTTGCTGGCGACGACATCCGTCGTGATGTTCAGATCCAGCAAACTGACCGCCAGCCCGTCACCGGCGTTGTTGGTGATGGTGTTGTTGCTGGCCAGAACACGATCGGCCACGTGGGTTCCGTCGGTGCTCTGCAGATTCACTCGCAGCCCGTCACCTCCGGTACTATTCTGAATGGTATTCCCTTCGGTGCTGAGGATGCCGAAGGATGTATCTACGGCGTCCACCGCGACTCCCCAACCACCGTTGTCGGTGACAGTGTTGTTGTCCACCGAGATGTCAGGGGTTCCAAGCACCCCTTGAAGGGCGACGGTAATTGCATTTCCGGCATTATCGAAGACCGAGTTGCCGTCGACACTCAAGGATTCCACCGTCGTCAGGTCATTCAGACTGACGGCGATCCCGTCCGTTCCGTGGCCAGCCACCGTGTTGTCATTGATCGAGCTTCCGGTTCGCAAAGTTGCGGTATCATTCAGAGACACGACAATTCCGCTGCCCGGAGTGGTGTTGGTCGAGCCCTGAACGAGTTGTACGTCGATGGCGTTGATGGCTTCCGCGAACTCAAAGTCTTGGACGGCATCCGTTGTGCCTGCCCCCACTTCCAGAATCGACCAGAAGTGGCTGGTATCGGAGGGGTCGACGACCGTCGAGCTGTAGTGGCCCCAGCGATTGCCGCCGTATTCACCCGTACCCGCAGTCATCAGAGTCGGGCTGCCGAACAGAACCGAGCCCCCCTGAACCACGCCTGCCGTGGCGAATGCACTGGGGGCAGTGGTTGCGGAGGCCCCGTGGTAGCTGATGAGGACTTCACCAGCATCGTTCACGGCGACCGAGGGATAGAACAGGCTGAGAGCGGGGTCACTAATCGTCCCCTGGGAAATGATCGCGTTGGTGGATTCGTTGATGCGATACCAGCGAATCTCATTCAAACCCGATCCACCGCGAGCGTGTTGAACCGCCCACAGCTCTCCGTTGGCTTCGACGGTACTTCCCCAGAACTGAATTCCGTTGAGTCCCAGGGTGGAACCGCCCGGCAGATTCACGTTGGACGGGATCAGCATGTTCGCCACGGGAATGGCAGTCGGAGCTGCCAGGAAGGCCGCAGCCGTATCCCCGTTGACAATATCCGTACGGAACAACTGATTGCCGAAGAACGAATCCACGCTCAGAATTGCGGTTTGTCCATCCGAAGGACCGGAATCGACAGCGGCCTGCAGGACACTTCCCACCGACAGCAACGACAGATTCTGCACACGGGTCATTCGGCTGACCGAAGGACTCAGCCCGAACAGGTCCGACTTGGGGATGGAGAAGACCGATGAGGAGTTTCCGAAGCCGACTTCCGATGTGCTGATGACGACGGTGTCGGCATCCATGCCCAGCGTGTCAAAGGTGCTGGTTCGCAGGCCGGTGGTGTCACCCACAAACTGCACGCTCTGCCATGTGCCTGTCGGGTCGGAAGTGTCAGACACAGCCAGGATGATCTGATTGCCCAGACCGTTGGTCAGAGTCGTGGCAATCCATCGGTTCGTCGTCGGATCGAACAGCAACCGTGAACTGGAAACGTTAGAAGCCCCCAGAATCGCTCCGGCGGTGCCACTCCAGAATTGTTCGTCCGAAACGTCGATCAGCAAGGCACCGGTCGTCTTGTCGTAGATCCGGAAGTTGTCGTTCATCAGTTCCACGATGTGGTCCGGACCGACGGCTGCAGCCACACTGGGGGGCTGGCCCACGAGCAGGGCGTCACTCGTTGGACTGATGACACTCTGGAGGATGACGGGGGTCACCGTGGCCAGGATGCCATCTCCATCGACCGTGTTGCGATCGATGTGCAGTTCCGTGCTGGAAGTCCCGGAGAGGGCCACGTTCACGTTATCGACGCTGCTGCCAGCCATCGTGTTGTCGGTGATGTTGAGCGTGTGCGTTCCGCTGTCGCTCGTGATCTGCAGTCCCGTGCCGGTATTGTCGAGAATGCTGTTGTTGGTGACATCGAAGTTCCAGTCGCTGCCGTTGGTCAGGTTGAGCAACAGGCCGCCGACCGCATTCTGGCGAATCACATTGTTGTTGATGACACCCGCAGTCAGATCGCTGTTGTTGGCATCGATGTCGATTCCTGCTCCACCGTTATTTTCGATGGTCAGGTTCTCGATCCGCAGGGCATCCACCTGGGTGCCATCGACAATCTGATCCGACAGTTGAGTGTCGATCAGATCGATCTCGATTCCATCGCCTCCGTTACCGGAGATCGATCCGCTCGTCGCGTGGGTGAGTTCCAGGGCGGCGTTGCTGACATTCTGCAGGAAGGCATTGATGCCATCGCCCAGATTGCCGTCCACCGATGCGGCCAGCTGAACCGCGATTTGTTCCGCATCCACACCCGAGATGGTCAGGCCGTTGCCTTGGTTGCCATTAAGCGAACTCTCGCCAAACATCAGCAAGTTGCTGCGAGTTCCGGCGTCCAGACCCGTCAACTGAATTCCGTCGCCAACGTTGGTGGTGGCCGTGATATCGGTCAACGAGGCCAGCAACTCACCGCCAGAGACGGCATTGAATTGAAAGCCGTGCAGCGTGTTTCCATCTGAGGTGACCGTGTCGAAGTCAACATCCACCGTGCTGCCCGCACCGTTCGCGATCCCGCGAACACCACTGGAGGACGCTCCGATACCGTTCAGCCCCAGCGTGCTGTTGCTCCAAGTTCCGTTCACGTCGCCGCCGGTAATGGCGTCGAATGTCCAGCCATTACGCTGATTCCCGATAACGGTGGCCGAGTTCGCATTGATCGACAACTGGCCATTGGTGGCGGCCACGGACTCAATCCCGTGGGTTCCGTTGTCGCTGATACTGAGGTTGCTCAGATTGAGGTCCAGCTGTCCAGCCAGTTCCGCAACCAGCAGCACACCCGTGGCACCGGACTGATCGATGTTGATGTCGCTGACGCTGACGGTGGCTTGCGATGCGGCGCCGGAGGACCGGACATCCAGCCCGTTTTCCCCGTTGTTCGACAGGTTGTTGCCAGCTCCGGTAATCGTGGCAGCCACCGAGGCGCCGCCTGTCACGTCGATCTCAATGCCATCCCGAGCGTTGTTGGTGATCGGCGTTCCGACGACGTTCAGCACGCCCGTGGGACCGGCTCCATCGACCGCCAGATTGACGCCATCGAGCCCGTTTCCAATGACTGTGGAAGTGTCCAGGTCGATCGACAGGCTGCCCAGCGGGCTGCTGGTCAGGCTGGCCAGGATGCCGTTGCCGTCGTTGTTCTCAATCAGGCTCTGATTGAAGGCGAGGTCAATTTCAGTGTTCGCACCGGTACCCGTGACACGAACTCCATCCCCGTCACCACCCGCCACGTTCGAGTTCGTCCAGCTGGCGAACAGTGACGCCCCGTTCGTGACGTTCGAGACGAAGCTTCCGTTGGCGGCCAGGAAGTTCTGATTGGTTCCCGTAAAGTCGATGATGGCTCGCGAATTCGCTCCATCGACCGTACCGATCGAGTTGTTCACGGGGTTGTTCGACAAGTTCCCGTTGGTGAAGCTCATCGTCAGGTCGCTGTCACCCGCCACGTTGTATTGCAGGCCGACGGCACCGTTGCTGTCCGAGAGCGTGTCTTCGAAGGTCAGGCGACCGATTGAGTTGTCGGTCACACTGACATTCACGCCAATTCCGTTGTTGCCGATGCCACTCTGGCTGAAGGTGCCATCACGGAACACACCGACGAAGGTCGAACCGTTGTCCACAACCACATTCAAGCCGTTGCGACCACTGTTGGCGGCGGGGCTGCGGTCGAACACCAGGTCCGCCCGGGCTCCGTTGGTAACCGTTCCGTTGACGCCATCCTGTCCCGAGTTGGAGTAGTCGGTGTCGGCCATGATTCCGGTGACGTGCGAACCGGCTCCATCGGCTTCGAATTCATACCCGTTGTCGCCACTGTTGATCGCGTTGGTGGGGTCGACAAAGACCACCACATTGGCGCCCGCCAGAGCGGTGGAATCGACGGCGTCGTCGGCGTTTCCGACCAGATTGCTGTCGATGATTTCCAAACGGTAATCGGTGCCGGCTCCGATGCCGGTGATTTGCGCCCCGTCCACGGCGTTGCCGTTGGCTGTGAGGTTGTCGAATGTCGCCACTCCCACTGTGTCCGTGAGGTTCAGCGAAACCCCGCTCCCCCCCGTACTGTTGGAGAGCGTGGCGTTTGTCACGGCCAGATTCAGTGTTCCAATATTTCCATTGGCTTCGAACAGATTTCCCGAGCCGGTGGCACTGATGTCGGTCATGCTGCCGGACAGGTTGCCATTGATCACATCGACCCGGAAGCCATCACCCACATTGGTCAGTGCCGCGTTCGCGATATTCACGCCCAGACTGGTGCTGGTGGATTCCAGCAGCACGCCCACATTGGTGTGATCAGATCCCTGGTAGTCAACCAGATTCACGACACCGGGGGTGCTGGTGGAGGTCACCCGGGTTCCGATGGCTCCCCCCTGAGTGGTGACGCCGTCGATCAGCAGATCCAATCCACCCGAATTGGCCACATGAATGCCAACACCCGTGGGATTGGTGTTAATGAAGTTTGAATCGCGGACCGTCGAGTGGCCGCCTGCGGAAGCTACCAAACCGCTGCCCGAGGTCACGTCCACGCACTCAACGAGGAAGTTGTCCACACTCGCGCCGCCGATAGCAGCGCCGTTGCCACCGAACATTTCGAAACTGCGGACCGTGCTGTTGTCGTTCAGTGTCACGATCGGGCGAGACAGATCCCCCGCTTGCAGCATGGGCCGACCACCGCTGTTGGCGAAGAACGTATCCGGAATCGCGGACAAACCGAGACGGTCGGTGTTGATGTAGTGCTGCTTACCTTCACCGAACAGATCCTGTCCCGGACGGAGATTGATATTCCCGACGGTGGAACCCACTCCTTGACGCACGAGAACATAGTCCGAGTCGACATCACTCGGCAAGACGTTGAATGGGTTTTCGATGGTGCCGTCACCACCAGCTCCCACCGTATTGTCGATCCAGCTGACCAGAATCGGATTTCCATCCGCCGGATCATTGAGAGGTACCGCGTAGTCCCCTTCCCGATGAGCCAGTTGAACCTGCCATTGGCGACGAACCTGGTCGTAGCGGCGGCCAAAGGTGGAGGTGTCACCTCCGAATCGCGTGGGCAGCCGTCCGTCAAACTGAACATCGATCCCGACATTCAGGTTGGTTCCAAACATGTTGTCATCAGACACCTGGAAGCTCAGGTTCACGCCTTGTGTGATTTTGCCTTCCGCACGAGCCCGCACCCCCCAGGTCTTGTCGCCATCGAATTGCAGGTAGTAGAAGCCCGAGTACATCCGCAACCAGTTGACCACGGGGACCGGAATCCCGGCTTCGGCATCGAATCCGGCGAGGGCCTGCTGAAACAGAGCGGTTCCGAGCGTGGAATAATTGTGTCCCTGGAAGACAGGAGTGGTCCCGGGGTCGACGACATTCAGGAAGTTTTCTCGCTCTCCGAACGGCATGTAGCCGTTGGCCCGCAGATCAAGTGGTTGGCTCAGGTATTCCAGGCCGACTCCGCCCTGCTGGTAGCCATGTCCCTGCTGGGATTCGATCTGGTCGTACCATCCGTTCACCCCGTACAGGGCGTTGTCCATCAGGTAACGATAGCCGCCCCCGACGTTCATCCCGTACCGTTCCGAGTCGGTAATCAAACCGTGCGCCTCGGCAAAGAACTGGTCTGGACCGTTCTCATAGAGGGTGTGCCGGATGCCGATTCGGGAGTACCCGTTGGGGGTCCCCACCGCTTTACCCGTCTGCTTGTTAAACAGCAGGTAGGTTCCGCCACCGGAACCCAGAGTCATTGCACCGCTGAAGTCCTCCACCGAGGCATAGCCCGGAACGGAGGTCGCTTCCTGGGCTCGCACCCGAGCAGGGAACGCCATCCAGGCCAGTGACAGGGAGACCAGGCAGAAACGCTTCCAGTGCATGAGCTTCTCCAACAGCTGCGGGGCACGTCCCCGTTGGCCGGGTGGCGATCCAAATCCCGAGGGTCCTCCGACCGCGATTCCACCGATCTGCACCGGGTGAATCGCCGGGGAGCGGCAGCTTGTGCCGAAAAACTCCCCTCGCGGGAGATCAACCGAGTCTGCGGGCGCAAGTCGCGCGGTACAGACTCCGGTCCATCATCCTTCTTTTCGACGTATGCCGTTTGGTTGGTTGAGTCAAACTATGCGGGTTGTGATGTTTGTAGTCATTTTTCCGAGGATACTGTTGCCGCGCAGGCACTCTCTGACGGCATAAATTGCCGTTGGATGCGGATACGTTGACGGCCAGTTCTGTCGTCGTTCATTAGCGGCTGGTGTTTTTCAGGTAATAGAAGTGCCCATCCTCGCCGCCTGCCAGCAGATCCGGAACTCCATCACCATTCCAATCCACGGTGGTTGGCCCCACGTCGTGGGCCTCGATGTTGTCCGCAGCCAGTGGACCGCGATCTTCAAATACCCATTGTCCCTCCCGGACTTCGACCTGCCGCAGCCAATTCGCATTGCGAGAGTTCACGAGCAGGTCCAGCTTTCCATCTCCGTCCCAATCGACAACACACACCTTGCGACGCCCACTCCGCCCCCCTTCTCCGGGGTTGAGCCGCAACGGCTGGCCCTGCATGTCGCAGAGTGCCCGGACGGGCGGTTGCAGCTGTAGTTTCCCTTGGGCATCGCGTGTTCGGAGATAGAGTGCCAGATACCCTTCCGAGTCCATCATCACCAGGTCGACCAGCCCATCGCCGGTCCAGTCTGTGGCCACGGGAGTCGTTCTCCACTGCGTGACCAGTTCCGCACCTTGCGGTTTCCACCAGTTGAATCGAGGTGCGGGGGGGCGCCCCGTCCATTGCACGGGAATGGACTCCGCCGCTGAAAGCTTCGGCTGAGTTCTTGTCCCGATGTTGCGATACAACTCGATTCGTCCCCAGATCGAATTCACGACCAGATCTGGAAGTCCATTCCCATCCCAGTCCGCGACCGAGAGTGTGGTGTACCCCCACTTGGCTTCCAGTGGTCCCTGAATCGATCCGTTGGGGCCCGCCAGATAGCGAATCGTCTTCGCCGTACCAGAAGAATCCTCGGCTGCCAGGCGGACCGGAGCGGCCCACCGGGGCGTCTCCACGCCGGGGCCGCTGAGATTCTCGATAAACCCAATGAACCCCGCGGTATTCCCGCTGAGTATGTCGGTATCGCCATCGCCGTCCCAGTCCCACGCACACGGACTGGCCAAGGCTCCGAATTTCAGGTCCGCTGCCCGCTGCCGAAAGTACCGGGGAGTATCGAATACCGGGACACCCTGCGGATTGGGGCCCTGATTGATCAGCAGGGCGATGCGTCCGTCTTCATCGCCCACCACGAGATCCGTGCGACTGTCACCGTTCCAATCAACCGCAACGGGGTTAATCATCTGTAATTCCATCGCAATCGTCTGACCCTGACGATCCGAAAGAGAGCGTCCGGACGCATATTCCGGGGTGGTCCGGGTGCCGACATTTTCGAAGTAGGTCAGACCATCCAGGAACTCACCACAGACCAGATCCAGGTCGCCGTCCTGATCGAAGTCGTCCAGATTCGGACCCGGCCAGCCAAAGGTCCGCACTGGCTGACCGGCTGCCAATAATTGCTGAGGCTCTCCCCAGACGGGGACCGCGTTGGTGCCCGTATTTCGCAGTATGTAGACCCAGCCATGGGCGGATCCGCCATGCCAGCGCCCCTGAGAATCGTACTTCGTCCACCAGTCGTTCTTGTCGAACCAGCCGAAGTCATCCCAGGACTCGTGCCCCACCAGCAGGTCATGCACGCCATCTCCATCGTAGTCCGCGTAACGCCACTGGTTCTGACGTAAATGTTTGATGGGGGCGACCCGGTCCTTGTCGTAGATTTTCTTCAGCGTCGTCCAGTCACCCTGGGCCGCTCCCGGCAACTCATTCGTCCCGGCCAATATGCGCGGCTGTCCGTCGATCCACGAGAGCGTCATGTACAGTCGCCCGGGGCCCAGCTTTTTCGGCGGTAGAAACACCGGATCGACAGCACTCGCCGGACCGGGATTCTCAAACAGGTAGACTCCGTTGTACGGTTTGTCCGAACAGCTCACGACCAGATCCAGATCCCCATCTTGATCGTAATCCCAGGGCATCGGAAAGGCATACAACCCCACTCCCAGATCAACGGTCAGATCGGGGTGTTGTTGCTGAACCCGCTGCAAAAATGGCTCGACTGCTGCCAAGTCGGATGCCAGACCGGTCAACCCACAGAAACCGGCCAAGAACCATGAATAGCGACTGGTCACAAACCGTCCTCCGAGAATGGTTGATATCTTTTGCGATTGTGCAGTCCCGGCTCCGAATTGACCAGCCGACGACGACAAACTCACCCTGGTTTTTCAATGAGGGTGGTCACATCAAGTTCGGTGTCACATCGGTTCGAGCCACTTCAATGACTCGCCATGGTGTCGGTCCGGACGAGTCCGTAAAGTGACATGGAATCGCGAGTCAAACCATCAGTCTATGGACTCTTCGGGGGATTCATGAAACGGGTTCATATCGTCGGGCGTAAGAACTCCGGAAAGACGACACTGGTTGTTGATCTGGTCCGCGAGCTGACCAGCCGCGGCATTCGTGTCGGGACCATCAAACACACACACCATCATCACGAGTTCGATGCACCGGGAAAGGATTCCTTTCTCCATCGACAGGCGGGCGCGGTGGTCGTCGGACTGGTGGGCCCCGCGATGGCCGCCGCGTTCCGAGAACATCACGAAATGGACCGCATGGCGGCGATCGAAAAGATGGATCCGATGTTTGCGGACTGCGACCTGGTGCTGGTCGAGGGACAGCAGCAGGCCGATGCCGTGAAGATCGAGGTCTGGCGTGAGGCCACGGGGCAAGTGCCGCTGGTTCGTGAACTTCCAGGGATTGTGGCCCTGGTCACGGATGATCCGCTGGAAGGGGTTACTTGCCCCATCTGGTCGCGGGTGGCTGTGCCCGTAATCGCCGATCGAATTCTGGAAATCGCACGTTAACGGGTTGCCGCCCCTGGCTCACCCGTGAAGACGTAACGAATCGTTCGAACAGGATTGTTCGGGCGTTCGGGGATTTGGATTGCACTCAGTGAGGCTACCATGCACCGTCTACTCAATGTCTGTCGATGGATCGTTGGCGTTGCCGTGATGATCGGCAGCTGGGTGTCCGGTGTCGTCGCGGCAGACGCTGCGGGGACGAACCGCCCCAACGTTCTGGTCATCCTGGCCGACGATCTGGGTTACGGGGATGTGCAGTGTTACAACCCGAAGAGAGGCCGGATTCCGACGCCGCATATCGACCAGCTGGCGGCTCAGGGGATGCGGTTTACTGACGCTCATTCGTCTTCGGGGGTCTGTTCTCCGTCGCGGTATACGCTGTTAACCGGTCGGTATCATTGGCGTACACGGCTGCAGGCGGGCATCGTTGGACTGTGGGGGGCTCCATTGATTGCTCCGGAACGGATGACGATTGCTACATTGGCCCGACAACAGGGCTATCAGACGGCGGCCATTGGCAAATGGCATCTGGGGTGGGACTGGCCGATCGCGGAGGGTGACCGTCCGCTGTTTCAGGGGTTTCCCAGGACAGGAGCCATGGTGACTGCGGAGCATCGTGCCGCATGGCTGAGAACGTATTCGCAACCCATTGCGGGCGGCCCGACAACACGCGGGTTTGACCGATATTTTGGCACGGATGTCCCGAACTGGCCTCCGTATTGTTTCCTGGAAAACGATCGCACGGTGGGGATTCCCAATGAACTGCTCGATGAATCCCGGTTCTCGCGAAACCATCACGCCAGTCTGCAGGGTCCGGCATTGCCTGGCTGGCAGATGGAACCGATCCTGCCGACACTGGCGGATCGGGCCTGTGCGTTTATTACCGAGGCGGCCGCCCAGCCTACTCCATTTTTGCTGTACCTGCCCCTGACGACACCGCATACGCCACTGGCGGTCAACGCGGAATGGAAGGGGAAGAGTGGCCTCGATAACGACTGCGCGGACCTCATCATGGAGACGGACGCCATGGTGGGGCGAGTTCTAGCAGCGCTCGAGTCCACCGGAGAGGCCGGACAGACGCTGGTACTGTTGACCAGCGACAATGGATTTGCTTCCTATGTTGGTGCGAAACATCTGGAGCAGCGGGGCCATTTCCCGAGCGGTCCGTTACGCGGGTATAAGACGGATGTTTACGAAGGCGGCCATCGGGTGCCGTTTATTATCCGCTGGCCGGAGAAAGTGTCTCCTGGCACAGTCTGCTCCCAACTGGTCCATCAGGCCGATCTGATCGCCACCTTGGCCGAGATCCTGGGGACAATGCTGCCCGTCAATGCCGGGGAAGACAGCTTCAGCATCCTGCCACTGCTAAAAGGTCAGGATCAGCCCGTTCGTGAGCACGCGGTGAGTTGTGCTTCGGTCGGCACTCCCGGGTTACGGGTGGGACCGTGGAAGCTGATTGCCGCTCCCGCAGCACAGGGCGGCGATGCCGTTCGAAATCTTCCCCAAGTCCAGCTTTATCACTTGAGTGACGATCTGGGGGAGACCACCGATCTGGCGGAAAAACATCCCGAGCGGGTCGCCGAGATGCAACAGCTGCTGGAGAAGATCATTCGAGCCGGACGAAGTACCCCCGGTCCGCAGCAAAAGAACGACATTCGCGTGGTACGTTTTCCGAAGCCCCACCCCAAGCAACCCGCCAAGTAGCGCCTACCGGTCGTTGCCAATCCAGAACCGACCTTCATCGACGTGCCGTCCGAAAAGTCGGTGTCTCACTGAGTAATGGCAGGCGGGCCACTCGGCACTTCGGAAAACCAGGAATGGTGAGTCCGAACTCGATTCGTTTCGGAATTGGTCTTCCCGCGATCAGCCGACAGGTATGTCTGTATCACGGCAACCGTGGGACCGACATTCCTGCCGGTCCTTTCGGAACACCAAAACCGAGTTCGCGCTAAAATGTGGCGGCGGACGCCGCATCGGCGGAATCCGCCCGGCGATACGTGATCAGCTGCTTGAGCAGAACAAGAATGAAAGCCGTTGCGAGCATCCACTTCACGGAGGCACAGACGCCGGAGATCAGGACAAACCGGTCTTCGATCTCCGTGGGATCGAGGGCCCAGTTGTTCAGCAGTTGGAGCTGGCAGAGATTCTCGCAGTAGTCGCAAGCGGCGGCGACCGGCAGCACCAGTCGCCAGGAGCTGTTGTCATACCCGTGAAATAGAGGTGAGGTTCGCACCGTAACCCAGCCGAGCAATGCGAACAGGAGGGGGTGAATCAGGTCAAACTGGAAGTGTTCGCGAAACTGTTCGACGCCTCCCGGTCCCCAGGCCTCCAGGATGTCTTTATAAGCATCCTGTGTGAATGTGAACTGCATTGCGAAAAAACTGGGATCCAGTGCCCCCAGGTGTCGCATCAGATTCGCCTGGGAGATCAGGAAGACGATAGTCCAAAACGTGGCGGGGCCCCATCGCCGCAAGGGAGGGGGAACGACCTTCATGGCAGGAGAGGGGGGCACTCGAAATCTCCGGGAGGTCGGTAATGCGAACAGCTCACAAGGCCGCCGTCAACATGGCCAGAGCGGTCAGCAGGGCATCCACATCCGCTACCGTTGAGAACGGGCCGACACTGGCTCGCAGTGTTCCGCCCGTCGCGGAGGTGTCCAATGCCTGATGGATTCGCGGAGCGCAGTGCAGCCCCGCCCGCAACTCGATTCCAAAATGAGTTTCCAGCAGATGGCCCGCCACATGGGAATCGACCCCATCGATTCGGAAACCGATGACGCCGGCATTCGGAATATGTCGAGGGTCGGGAGTCATCAGCTGAACACGGGGAATGCTGGTCAGCCCTGCGTGGAGCCCCTGTGTCAGCTCCGCAGTGTGCTGCATAATCGCGGGGAGCCCCCGGTTGACGATCCAATCCACCCCGGCGGCCAGTCCAAGAATTCCTGGCACATTGAGGTTGCCAGACTCATATCGGTCGGGCAACGAGTCTGGCTGGGCAGCTGATTCGCTCTGGGTGCCGGTACCACCTTGTCGCAGAGGATGAACATTCGCCGTGTGCTCGGGACGAATCCAGACAACCCCGGTCCCGAGCGGTCCGAGTAATCCTTTATGCCCCGAGCTGCAGAGCAGGTCGATCCGTGATACTTCGACATCAAGAGGCACATGTCCCGCCGTCTGGGCGGCATCGACCAGATACAGTATCTCGGGACGAGACCGGAGAGCCTGGCCAATCGATTCGATCGGCTGAATGATACCCGTCACATTCGAAGCGTGCGTCACGCAGACCAGTCGTGTCTCAGGGCGGAGAGCGGACGCGATGGCCTCGGACGTGACCTGCCCCAGTGCATTCGGCGGGACATAGGTCACCGTTACCTGACGCTCGGTCTTCCAGAGATGAAGGGGCCGCAAGACCGAGTTGTGTTCCAGATCGGTCGTGACGACATGATCCCCCGGACGCAAGGTTCCGTGAATTGCGAGATTGAGGCTGTCCGTCCCTCCGGCAGTCCAGATGATGCTGCGCGGGTTGGGGGCGTTCCAGAGCTGGGCCAGTGTCGTCCGGGCGGCGTCGATCCGGCGGTCCACTGCCTGCGTCATTCGCGATGCGCCACGGCCCGCAGCTGCTCCGTTTTCGGTCAGATACTCGGTAATCGCCCGGACAACGCACTCCGGCTTCGGAAAGGTCGTGGCTGCGTTATCGAGATAGATTCGAGGGGAGGACAGGACGCTTGCCTCTCTGACGTTGCGTGAAATTCATCCCTGCGGCAGGGAAGGGGAACGGAAGAATCCTCACGGGCGTTGACGACTCAATCCACCGCGATCGCCGGGCGGCGGGAGTGCCAGTCGGTGACGCTCTCATACATGCGGGCAGCCCGCAGCAGTCGATCTTCGGAGAAGTGCGGCCCCAGCAGCTGGAGGCCGATGGGTAGTCCGGATGGTGAATAACCACAAGGGATCGACAGGCCGGGGATTCCCGCCAGATTGGCACTCAGTGTGTAGATGTCCTGCAGGTACATCGCCAGCGGGTCGGAGGTCAGCTCACCGATTTTGAAGGCGGAGGACGGCGTGACGGGCGAGAGGATCAGGTCGACGGATTGGAACGCAGCATCGAAGTCCTCCCGGATCAGACGGCGGACCTGGAGGGCCTTCTTGTAGTAAGCATCGTAGTAGCCCGCTGACAGGGCGTAGGTGCCCAGCATGATCCGGCGTTTGACTTCATCACCGAATCCTTCGGCTCGGCTGGCAGCATACATTTCGGCCAGATTGCCATGATTCTCGGACCGGTGTCCATAATGGACCCCATCGAACCGCGACAGATTGCTCGAGGCTTCGGACGAGGCCACCATGTAATACACCGCCACGCAGTATCGGGAACGCGGTAGCGAAACCTCGATGATCGTGGCTCCCAGTGAACGGTACACTTCGATTGCTGCGCGGACGGACTGCTCCACCGCCGGGTCCAGACCTTCGACGAAATGTTCGCGGGCGACTCCGATCTTGAGCCCCGCCAGCGGCTGATCCACGGTCTGGGTGTAGGACGGAACCGGGAGATTCACGGAAGTCGAATCGCGACGATCATGACCAGCAATCGCCTCCATGATGAGGGCGGCCCCGTAGACATCACCCGCAAATGGACCGATCTGGTCCAGTGAACTCGCATAGGCCACCAGCCCGTATCGCGACACGCGCCCATAGGTAGGTTTCATCCCGACGATCCCGCAGAGGGCGGCGGGCTGACGAATCGAACCTCCGGTGTCTGAACCCAACGACAAGGGCAGCATTCCCGCGGACACGGCAGCTGCGGACCCGCCACTCGACCCGCCGGGAGCCCGCTCCAGATCCCACGGATTGCGAGTCACGGCAAACGCCGAATTCTCACACGAAGAGCCCATGGCGAATTCGTCGAGGTTCGTGCGGCCCAGCAGGACCGCCCCTTCCGCCTTGAGCCGCTCCGCGACATGCGAATCGTAGGGCGAGATGAAATTCTCCAGGATTCGACTGCCGCAGGTGGCAGTGGCTCCCATGACGCAGATGTTGTCCTTGAGTCCCACCGGCAATCCGGCGAACCGGCCTGCGGATTGCCCGCTCTGGCGGCGGGCATCGATGGCAGCTGCCTGGGCCAGCGCGTTGTCGGCGTCGATCTGGAGAAAAGCCTTTACCTGACCATCGCGGGCGGCGATCTGATTCAGGCAGCGCTGGACGAGGGCGGTGCTGGTGACCGCACCGGAGAGCAGGGACTGGTGAAGTTGGCGGGTGATCGTGGGCATGAGAACTGGAGGGACGGAAGTAGCGAAGCAACAGGCGAAACGACTCATGCGGGCGATGGGGCGAGCCCATTAACCAGCGTCGAGAATTTGCGGCACAAGGAAGTATTTGCCGTCCGACTTGGGAGAGTTGGATAACGCCGCCTCTCGCGACAGTGAGGGCGTCGGCTCGTCCTCACGCAACACATTCTCGATCTCCAGCGGATGGGCCAAAGGCTCCACCCCGTCGGTGTTCAGTTCGCTGAGCATCTCGACATACCCCAGCACCTGTCCCAACTGTCGGGTAAAACGATCGACGTCAGCCTCGGTCAGCTGGATGCGGGCAAGTCGGGCCACTTTGCGGACCGTTTCAGGGGTGAGGGCTTCAGACATGGTGCCAGAACTCGAAGGAAGGTGGGATGTTCATCCCGATGCGGGTGACTGTATGTCCCCAGCCCTGGACAGTCCATCGTCAGCGTTCCGGGCCATTCACGGGAGTGGATGGTTCGTGCAACCCGGGAGGAAGACGTTCAG
Organism: Planctomycetota bacterium; assembly: GCA_003671275.1. Classification (GTDB taxonomy): domain Bacteria; phylum Planctomycetota; class Planctomycetia; order Planctomycetales; family Planctomycetaceae; genus TH-plancto1. Next base: position 26,788 of record QWPB01000077.1, read on the forward strand.
TCTCGATGTGATTTCGGAAGACGTCCCACTTCTTCGCCCCACTCGTGCATGGCCTGCAGGATAGGGTTCAGTTTCAGTCCCAGTTTGGTCAGCGAGTATTCCACTTTGGGAGGAATCTGAGGGTAGACAACGCGGTTGATGATGCCGCTGGCTTCCAGTTCACGAAGCTGTCGAGTCAATGTGCGGGCCGAGACGCCTTTGAGCAAGACGGTCAATTCGCCGAACCGGCAGGTGCGTTCCAGCAGGTGATGAATGATGAGCACCTTCCATCGACCGCCGATGGCCTGCAGCGTGGTTTCGACGGAGCAGCCGACGATCTTCTTGTCGTTCTTTCGCGGGCGGACCTTGGCCATGTGGATTTCCCTGAGGCATAAGCAATACAGTATCATACAGGATACTGTATTACAAAAAAGACCGTACTTGATTCTCGGATAGGGGAGTCCTATAAGTCCAATGAATTCGGCGCACTGGTGCCCGTTCACCAATTCCATCACATTAGGTAGGAGTTTTCCATGTCCGATTTTAACCCGTGGATGATTGACCCCCAGGACGCGGTCATGCTGTTGATCGATCACCAGAGTGGTTTGTTCCAGCTGGTACGAGACATCGATCAGCCAACGCTGCGTCATCATGTGATCGCCCTTGCAAAGGTCGCTCATCTGGCCAAGATTCCCACATTCACCACGGCTTCGGTCCCGGACGGTCCAAATGGACCGCTGATTCCGGAGATTCATCAGAGCTGCCCGGAGGCGGTGTACGTTCCGCGAACAGGTCAGATCAATGCCTGGGACAATCCCAGATGGGTGGAAGCGATTGAAAAGACCGGTCGCAAGACGCTCTTGATCGCCGGTACGCTCACCAGTGTCTGCATGGCGTTTCCGGCGTTGAGTGCTCTCGCTGCTGGATACAAGGTGTTCTGCATTGTTGATGCATCAGGCAACTGGTCCCAGATGGCCACCGATCTCACGATTGCCCGGGTCACGCAGGCCGGGGCCTTTCCCATTGATACCTATGCGGTCCTGGCGGAAATCATGAGCACCTGGAATCGTCCGGATGCGATGGAGTTCGCGCAGGTGATGGTCGATCACATCGTGCCGCCGTATCGTGCGTTGATCGAGAGTTACGGCAAGGCTCAAAGCGTGCAAAAGGATGGGCATGAAACCAAGCTCGAAAAGCTGGAAGCAGGCCAGGCGAAGAAGTAAACAAGTGGTGTCGAGATGATCCCGAGAAGGCCAACGCATGAACAAAGGACGACTGGAGACATTTTGCGATGGCGTGATTGCGATCATCATCACCATCATGGTGTTGGAGATGAAGGCCCCCCAGGACGCCGGACTGGATGCTCTGTGTCCCGTCTGGCCTGCGTTCGCCAGCTATGTCTTGAGCTTCATTTACGTTGGCATCTATTGGAACAATCACCATCACCTGTTTCAGACGGTCCATCGTGTGAGTGGTCCCGCATTGTGGGCCAGTCTGCATTGGCTGTTCTGGTTGTCGCTGATTCCGTTCGTGACCCGTTGGATGGGGGCCACACAATTCGCCACCTGGCCCGTGGCCATCTACGGTGTGGTGATGCTGATGTGCGGGGCCGCCTGGGATCTCACACGTCGTGTGCTCCTGTGCAGCCATAATGCGGACTCCGATCTGGCGAGAGCCATGATGGGGCATGCGAAGGAAAGTGCGTCACTGGCTCTCTATGCGATCGCGATCGGGCTGGCCTTTGTCAACGTCTGGCTGGCGTGTGCGTTGTATGGCTTGGTCGCGGCGATCTGGATCATTCCAGATCGCCGCATCGAACGAGCGATCAACACTCCCGTAAGTCGGCCTCCGTTACGTTCCAACCTCAATGACAGTGAAGGGAAGTGAGACCATGTTGAAACTGATTGGGCTTTCGGGAAGTTTGCGGCAAGGTTCGTTTAATACGGCTCTGTTGCAGGCTGCGGCAGGCATGATGCCTGATGGAAGTGAAATGGCCGTTCACACGGTTCGTGGTATTCCGCTGTACGATGCGGATGCGGAAGCCGCAGCGGGGATCCCCGCCGCTGTCACGGAACTCAAAGAGGCGATCGCGATGGCCGACGGGTTGATCCTGGCCTCGCCCGAATACAACAACTCAATTCCCGGAGTGACCAAGAACGCCCTCGACTGGCTGACTCGTCCCCCTGCCGACATTCCCCGCGTGTTCCACGGTAAGCCCATCGCCGTGATCGGTGCGACGCCTGGCGGCTTTGGCACGATTCTGGCGCAGAACGAGTGGCTGCCGATCTTGCGGTATCTCGGCACGCGTCCTTGGTTTGGGGGACGTTTACTCGTGTCGCGAGCCAACACGTTGTTTGACACACAAGGCCAACTGACGGACGAGAAAACACAAGACCAGCTCCGCCAGTTCCTTCACGGATTCATCGAGTTCACCCAGTTATCTGCCAACTCGCACGGAGAGATCCCATGAGTGCTATTCTCAGAGTCGTTCGCAACGTCCCCCAGCATTGGGTGGGGGACGGGTTTCCAGTTCGCAGCTTGTTCTCGTATCAGGAGGGCTCGACGTTTGATCCGTTCCTGCTGCTCGACTATGCCGGACCGCATCGATTTGAACCCGCCCAGGCCAAGCGTGGTGTCGGCGAACATCCTCATCGCGGATTCGAGACCGTCACCATTGTTTACCAGGGCGAACTGGAGCACGGCGATTCCTCCGGCAGTCGGGGGACGATTGGTCCCGGCGACGTGCAATGGATGACCGCAGCCTCCGGCGTAGTCCATGAGGAGTTCCACAGCGAGCAGTTCATGCGCGACGGCGGAATTCTCGAGATGGTCCAGCTGTGGGTGAACCTCCCCGCGAAAGACAAGTTGTCGTCGCCGAAGTATCAGAGCATTGTCGATGCGCAGATCCCAGGGTTCTCGCTGCCCGATGGAGCCGGAACCGCGCGTGTGATCGCTGGTGAGTTGCTGGGAGTTCGCGGCCCCGCCAGCACGTTCACACCGATTAACGTCTGGGATCTGGCCCTTACGCCCCCCCAGACCGTCAACCTGCCGCTGGTGCCCGGTCATACAGCACTCGCGGTGGTGCAGTCGGGAACAATCGAGGTGGAGAAGACGTTGCTCAATGCAGGCGAGATGGTCCTGTTTGACCGGACAGGAGGACCGGTCGCGATTCAGAGTTCCGCAGCTGCGCGAGTCCTGGTGCTCACGGGGGAACCACTCCAAGAGCCGGTCGTTGGCCAGGGGCCATTTGTCATGAATACCCGCGAACAGATCCGCGAGGCGATTCTCGATTACCAATCGGGAAAGATGGGACGATTGACGTAGGCTCTGGCCGAAAAGGAAAGAAACCCGCTTCGCGGCCGCTGGGTCTGTTCTGCGTGGACTGTTAACCAAACAGAGTGGTTAGGGGGCGTCCCGCGTAGAGCGAATGTGGACGCCCAGTTCGGTCGGGCAGCGTTTCGTCCGAGGGGATTCCCAGCCCATGCAGCAGCGTGGCGGTGTAGTCGTGCGGGCTCACAGGGCGATCGACGGGGTAGGCTCCCTGGGCATCGCTGGCCCCGTAAGTCTGGCCCCCCCGAATTCCACCGCCCATCAGCAGACCGCTGTAACAGAAGGGATGATGCTCGCGTCCGGCATTGGGGCTGATCTTGGGACGACGTCCAAACTCACCCACCCATGCGATGAGAGTGTCGTCGAGCAACCCCCGCTCGGTCAGATCGGTCAGCAGTGCCGCCAGTGCCTGATCGGCTTGTGGGATCAGCGTGTTCTGGAGGCGGTTGAAGTTGTCTCCATGCGTGTCCCAGAAGGTGTGGCCGTCCTGGTGCCAGTTGATCGACACGACGGGGACATCGCGTTCGATCAGCCGTCGAGCCAGCAGCACGCACTGCCCATGCATGGTGCGGCCATAGCGGTCACGGGTCGCGTCGGACTCCGCAGACAGATCAAACGCTGTGCGGGCTTGTCCTGATGAGAGCAAGCCCATCGCTTTGGATTGTTCACTGGCCAGCCGGGAAGCGACGGGGTGTTCGAGTGCCTGCTGCTGACGGGTGATCTCCTGCAGCAGTTGTTCCCGGTGGCTGAGGCGGGCCAGGGGGATGCCATCGGATAACGTCAGCGACGGGATGGTCCACTGCGGCTGGGCCAGGTCTCCTTCGACCAGAAACGGATCGTAAGACCGTCCCAGCCAGCCGCCATATTGCCCGGGCGCTTTGCCACCCGGAGCTGCCGGATGCGAGGCGATCCACGGCATGGTCACAAATGAAGGGAGCCCCGGCGAAGTCGGACGAAGTCGAGACAGGACCGCCCCGATGTGCGGCGTATCGCGTTCGCTCGGCGGCACATCGTCACTCTTGTTCACCGGTGGCAGATGTCCGGTGAGGATGGTGTGTGCACTCGACAGGTGAGCCGGGTCATCGTGTGTCAGGGATCGAATGACCGCGACACGATCCATCAGCGGAGCCAGACGCGTAAAATGCTCGCAGATCGAAATGCCGGGGGCAGCTGTGGCGATCGGTTGGAACGGTCCGCGAATCTCGGCAGGGGCATTGGGCTTGAGATCGAATGTGTCGATATGACTGGGCCCACCCCACATAAACAGAAAGATGAGCCGCCTGGCCCGTCCGAAACCATCCGGCGACGCGACGCGGACCGGCTGGCCCGCCGCGCCACGAGTCCAGCCGCTCAGCAGGCCGAGAGTTCCCGCCTGCAGGATGCATCGCCGCGATGCCGGGCTGGGCCGAGGATCAGAGGGTGGGAGAACAGCTGACATACCTTTAACGTATCGGCGTAAGTGGATTCGAGTCAAGATGCGACAATCGTGTCGACGCGGAGATTGGTCTAGTTTTCATTGGCCCTTGTGTCAGTGGGACTGGCTGCCACAATGTCTCAGGAAGTCGACATCCGGGAGTTCTGAACACCATGGCGCTATTCGAAGACCAGATCCTTCTGCCTTGCCCGCCGGTGGCACTGTTCGAGTTTTTTTCACGTCCGGCCAATGTGGCCCGCGTGGCGGACCCGTCGCTGGGACTAAAGATCCAGACCTCTCCCGATGTGATCTCGGTGGGTTCGCGGATCTCGTTCCAAATGATGGCGATGAACCAGATTCAATCGGCGATCCATGAGATCACGGAATACCAGCCCCATGACTGGTTCCTCGAAGTGCAGATTGAAGGGCCGATGAAGAGCTGGCGGCACGAGCACCGCTTTGAAGAAGTGGGCGGTGAGACCCGGATGATTGATCGGATCGAGTTTGAAAAGCCGGGCGGTATCGTCGGATTGCTCCTGTCGGAAAGCCGGATTCAGGACATGCTGGAAGAAAATTTCTTCCAGCGGGAGCAGGAGCTGCGGCGGCTGATCACCCGGGGCGGATTGTCATGAGTCAGGTTCCACGCCTTCCGCAGCGTTCCCGGCGAACGAACGGCGACTCATATACGTGGCTGGGTGTCCTGTGGCTGCTCGCGATGGCGGGTGGTTTTTTGATGTTGTTCATGGCCATCCTGCCGTTGCTCAATGTCCTCGGTGCGATATTGGGGCTGCTGGCACTTAACGGACTTGCGTATTTGACCTTGGGCCGGTGGGTGGCGCGGCGGATTGCAGCGGACGAAGCCCGAAAAGCGGCGGACGAAGGAGAGCGGATCGCCGGACCTCCCCATGAGGCCAAATAAGTACCGTCGCCCCAGGCACTCTCGGTTCTGAATACGAGTTCAACGAATCCGCAGATGGGCCGGGGAACCGGACATTCGCCGGTTCCGGATGTGGATTCAAACGCTAATAAATTGTAGCTCAGGCGACCTGGCCCCCTGTCGGCCTTCGGCGGCTAGCTGGCTTCACGGAACCGAAGCGAGGGCTTTTCGATCGTCACGAGGGTGTTCGGCGGAACGGTTTTCGTCAGAGAGACGCTGGCTCCAACCACCGAATTGGCACCGACAGTCGTATCCCCGCCCAGCACCGTGGCATTGGCGTAAATGACCACGTTGTCTTCGATGGTCGGGTGCCGTTTGGTGCCGCGAACCAGGTTGCCATCGGAGTCCTTCTGAAAGCTGAGAGCGCCCAGCGTGACTCCCTGATAAATCTTCACGCGGGTGCGGATTTCACAGGTCTCGCCGATGACCACACCGGTCCCATGGTCAATGAAGAAGTACGGACCGATCGTGGCGCCGGGGTGAATGTCGATCCCTGTTCGGCTGTGGGCCCACTCGGCAATGATTCGAGCCAGCAGGGGTACCTTCTGCAAATAGAGCTGGTGGGCCAGCCGGTGGACGGTGACCGCTTCAAAACCCGGATAGCAGAAGATCACTTCATCGATCCCCGAGGCGGCGGGATCTCCGTCGTAGGCGGCCTGCGCATCGGTCGCCAGCAGGTGCCGCATCTTGGGCAGTGACTCCAGAAATTCGATCGCGTGCAGCTGGCCCTGGGCTTCGAAGTCCGGGGTGCGATCCTTGTCACAGCACAGCCCCTGAGCGTCGTAGCTGTAGCGGATGGCCCGTGCGAACTGTTCGGTCAGGCGGTCATGCAACCCATCGATCAGATCGCCGATGTAGTACGTGACGTTTCCCATGTGCAGGTTTTGACGGCGGCGATAGCCGGGGAATAAAACCTCTTTCAGATCCTGCACGATTTCGATCATCGCGTCGGCGCTGGGCAGCGGGCAATGCCCCAGATGGTTGATCTGGCCAATTGCATGGTAGCTTTCCACAATCCGGTCAGTCAGATCGGACAGCTGTTCTTTGCGGCGGAAATCGGTCGCCATATCGGTTTCCAGAGACAGATGTTGAGCACCAGCAGGGATTGCCGTAGCCACACGTTACGGACAGTACACCCCATCCCGTACAATCCATTTCGTCAGACCAAGGGGCCCGCACGGAATGAAGTTGCCATTGGAATGACAGGCAAGCTCGTTGGGGGTGGTGGCTTCTACCCAAATTGCCTGACCGGAATTATACCGCAGGCGTCGCACCGAGAGGGATCATGCAGTCGCCGCACGGATCGACAATCTTTAATATGAATCCTGTGGAAACGACGAATACCCGTCGCGACCATTGCCATTCAACGGTGAACCGGCCATGAACGTCTTGCGCAGTCTTTGGACAGTTGGTTTTCTGGTGGGGATCGTCCCGGGTGCGGGGCTTCTGGCCAGTGATGCCGATGCAGCGCGAATTCTGGAGCGGCGCTGCATTCAGTGCCATGATGCCGCCGAGGCCAAGGGTGAGCTGTCGCTGGAACAGCGGGAGAGCGCTCTCCGGGGAGGCGACAGTGGACCGGCGATTGTCCCCGGTAAACCGGAGGAAAGTCCTCTGTGGCAGCAGATCAGCGGCGACAAACCCGGTATGCCCCAAGGGGCGGCCCCCCTGACTCCTGCCGAACAGGAAATGATTCGCAGCTGGATCGTTCGAGGGGCCCACTGGCCCGAGAAGCCGCTTCGAGATCGACGGCACGAGGTCACCGACTGGTGGTCGTTTCAGCCGTTGAATCGTCCTGAGGTGCCCCGCATCGCGTTTCATACTACTAATGGTAGCTCCGCATCAGAGCCCCCATCGATCCAGCACCCGGTAGACGCCTTCCTGGAACAAGCCCGGCAACAGGCCGGACTGTCGCCGTCACCTGAGGCCGACCGGACAACACTGATTCGTCGCCTGAGTTTTGACCTGCTCGGGCTGCCACCGACTGCTGAAGAGGTCGGGGCGTTTGTGCAAGACCCCGATCCGCTGGCCTATGAACGGCTGGTCGATCAAATGTTGAAGAACCCCGCATACGGCGAACGCTGGGCACGGCACTGGTTGGATGTCGTACATTTCGGGGAAACGCATGGGTATGACAAGGACAAGCTGCGACCCAATGCCTGGCCGTATCGTGACTATGTCATCCGGGCCTTCAATGAAGATCGGCCTTATCGCCAGTTCATCGAAGAGCAGCTGGCGGGTGATATTCTCTATCCGGGAACGGTCAACGGGACGGAGGGATTGGGATTCATTGCGGCCGGCCCGTGGGACTTTATTGGCCATGCCGAAGTTCCCGAGTCGAAGATCGATGGCAAGATCGCCCGCCATCTTGATCGCGATGACATGGTGACCAACACCATTCAGTCATTTTGCAGTCTGACCGTCCAGTGTGCTCAGTGCCATAACCACAAATTCGATCCGATCAGTCAGGAAGACTACTACGCCCTGCAGGCTGTCTTTGCCGCGGTGGATCGAACCGACCGGGCTTATGACCGGGATCCGGACGTGGCGGCAAAGCGTAGCACGCTGGCATCGCAGCGTACCGACACCGACAAGCAGTTCGCGAATCTGGAGCAGGCCATCAAGGATCGGGCGGGAGAACCACTGACCGCGATGGAGGCCCGATTGACCGAACTGGAAAAGACTTCGATCGAAGGGGCCCCCTATCCCGTGGAGTTCGGCTGGCACAGTAATCTCTCGCCCACTCCCGATGTTGAAAAGTGGGTGCAGGTCGAATTGCCCCAGCCCACAGTTCTGGCGGAGATCGTGCTTCGGCCCTGCCATGATGATTTCAACGGGATCGGAGCGGGCTTTGGATTTCCGGGGGCGTTCCGCGTGGAGATCGCTGACGATGCGGCCTTCACGCAGAATGTGCGAACGCTCGTTGAGCGGAGCCTGGAGAACCCCCGATTAAGTGCCGTGCGAATCCCGGTGACCGTGCAGTCGGCCATGGCGATTCGTGTGACGGCCACGCGGCTGGCTCCACGAATGAATGACTATATTTTTTCACTGGCCGAACTCGAAGTTCGGACCAGGAACGGAGACAACGTGGCACAGGGGGCCGCTGTCACGTCTCTGGACAGTATTGAAGCGGGGCCCCGCTGGGGGCGCAAGAACCTGACAGATGGCCTGTTCCCCGGGACCAGGGATGAGGTTTCCAGCACACTGGCCGAGGTGAGAAAACAACGGCAGCAATTGTGGGATCAGAACATCACTCCGGCTGAGGCCACGGAACTGGCCCGCCTGCGGGCTGTACGAGACCAGTTGCAGGCGGCATGGACGGCATTGCCGCCGCAGTCCGTGGCGTATATTGGGGCCGTCCACTCAGGAAGCGGAGCGTTCACGGGAACGGGGGCCAGTGGAGGCAAGCCGCGACCGATTCATCGACTGGCTCGGGGTAGTGTGACCCAGCCGATCGAAGAGGTTGGACCAGGGGCCATCTCTGCGGTGACGGCTTTGCCCGCCCGGTTTGAGCTGGGGGCCGACCGACCGGAAGGCGAACGCCGCGCGGCTCTTGCCCATTGGGTCAGTTCCGGGGACAACCCGTTGACTTGGCGTTCTGCGGTCAATCGTGTCTGGCAGTATCACTTTGGTCGCGGGCTGGTTGAGACGGCCAACGACTTTGGCCGAAACGGAGGGGGGCCATCCCATCCCGAGTTGCTCGACTGGCTGGCCTGTGAACTTCGCGAGCAGCAGTCTCTGAAGGCTCTTCACCGGACGATTGTGACCAGTGCCGCTTATCGTCAGGTCTCGGCAAATGATTCCCTGCGGGCTGAGAAAGACAGTGACAACCGGCTGCTCTGGCGGATGAACCGCCGTCGACTGGAGGCGGAACCGCTGCGGGACAGTGTGCTGGCCACAGCGGGTTTATTGAATCGCAAGATGTATGGTCCCAGCTTTCAGGACTTTGTCATTGAGAAACCCGAGCATTCACCACACTACGAATATCATTTGCACGATCCCCGCGATCCCCAGTGCTTCCGGCGGTCCGTTTACCGATTCCTGGTCCGTTCACAGCCCGAGCCGTTCATGGTCAGTTTGGACTGCGCGGACCCGTCGATGCAGGTTGAGCGTCGGAACGAATCGGCATCCCCCCTGCAGGCATTGTCACTCTGGAACGACGCTTTTGTGCTCACCGCAGCCCAACTGGCAGAGGAGCGGGCCGTCACCAGCTCAAAGACTTTGGAATATCAGGTGGTCGATGCTTGGTGGGCCTGCCTGTCGCGCCCGATTCCACCGAACGAACTGACGCTGCTCACCGAACTGGCCCAGGAGCAGGGAATGGGCAGTGTGTGGCGAGTGCTGTGGAACTCGAATCAGTTCCTCTTCGTCGATTGAAGAGAGACGCCCGGGGAATGGGGCATCTTCGGTGGATCAGCCGATCCGTTCGGCAATGGCGAAGACTTCCGCAGTATTGAGGATGTGGTCGTTCTGTTCGAACAGGGCCTCCACGGCGGCCCGGTGGACCTTCATCTTGGTTCCTCCCACGCCGATCGCGCCGTAGCAGGCGACGTGGCCGCGTTCTTTGGCCTTGTCGGTGACGCCGATCCCCTCCAGTCCCGTGGGAGGGACGGCATTCAGGTCAATGGCCACTCTCAAGGAGGGGATGGAGTCCCACTGCTCTTCTTTCAGGAACTGGACGGAGGCAGCTCCGGCAGCCACCAGGATCTGGCAACCGTCCATCAGCCCGCTAAAGTCGCCGCCGTGGGGAACCGCCGGGATCAGACGGGCCTTGGGATGCTTTTCGTGAATGATTTCGCAGGTCTCGCGAGCCCGTTCCAGCGTCCGGGAAGTGACAGTCACTTCCACGTCCCGGCTGGCGAGGATCTCCGCAACCCGATGGCCTACGGGACCGGTTCCTCCCAGTACGACGGCCCGCGAACCGCCCAGTTCAAGATGTCGGGCGGCTGTTCGGACGGCCGCAGCGGCCGTGGTGTTCGACCCATTGGAATCGAGCAGAGCGGATACGCGAATCGGTCCAAAGTACAGCGACTGGACTTTGTGCAGGAGGGCCTCGCCCGCTTTGACATCACTTCCGCCGACGAAGATCGCGGTGTATTTCAAGTCATGCGGACTGCGGGTGAACATGGCTCCATGCACCAGTTCCGTGACGTTCTCCGGGTTCACCCCACCATAGGAGAAGATCTCATCCACCCCGGCATCCACCGCCACAACACGGTCAAAGACACTCGGTTGGGGATCGGTGTCGAGTTGGATCAGGATTTTCTTCATCGAAGTTCGTCCAGAAGCGAGAATGTGGCTGTCCTGATTGCCAGTATAGAAGAGGTTCCGGCTCTCAGGAATCAGAAACCGGGATTCCTTCGCTCGGGAGACTCATCGTTGATTGTTCCGCCGCATTGCGGCGGGTAGGATCGCAGTCGTACTCGCCCTTCTCACTGACAGGAATTCTCATGGTCCGCACGGCCTCCACCATGCTGCCGCTCGGGAGTCAGGCTCCCGCGTTTTCTCTGCCGAATGTCGATGGGCGGACTGTTTCGCTGATCGACTTCGAAGGCAAGCCCGGGTTGCTCGTGATCTTCATGTGTAACCATTGTCCGTTCGTGCTCCATCTGCAGGAGCATCTGGTGGCGACCGCTGATGACTACCTGCAAAAGGGGCTGGCGGTGGTGGCCATCAGCAGTAACGACTTCGAGCAGTATCCGCAGGATGGCCCGGACGCCATGCGGCAGCGGGCTGCTGAGGCGGGGTTTAGGTTTCCCTATCTGTTTGATGCGACGCAATCCATTGCCAAGGCGTATCACGCAGCGTGTACCCCGGATTTCTTCCTGTTCGATCGAAACCATCGGCTGGTCTATCGGGGGCAGTACGATGACAGCCGCCCGAAGACCACGGTGCCCGTCACCGGGCACGACTTGCGGGCGGCGTGTGATGCCTTGCTGGCCGGGCAGCCGATCGTCGCGGATCAGAAGCCCAGCATCGGCTGTAATATCAAGTGGAAGCCCGGGCAGGAGCCCGATTACTTCCCCGGTGGGGCGGGCTGACCGGACTCACCCGCGAAGCGATTCCTGCTACGGACCAGCTGGATCTTACGGACCGGGCCGATTCGTTTGATTCGCAAGTTGTTCCAGCTCATGGACGATTTCTGGGTTTTGATCCGCCACATTCAGCAGATCCCAGGCATCTTCCGGTTTATGGGTCAGCCACAGGGTGGGATGGTCGCCGGGAATCGCAGGATCGGCAGCCCGCGTCACCAGTTGAGCAGTGGGGGTCCGAATCAGGGTCTCTCCACCGGGATGTCGGCGCAGGATGACGGAGCGTCCCGGTTGTTGTTTGGTGGCTACGGCCAGCAGGTCGAGCCCCTCATCGTGATGGTCCTGTGTGGTCCCCCGGAGCCAGGTCAGTACTGTCTTCGAGATATCTTCGGACTGGACCAGTTCGAGGACGGCGGTTCCCACAGCAGTGCCTGCTCCAGGTTGAATCAGCAGGGGCACGTGCAGTAGTTCGTCGGTCAGAATCACTGTCCGCTGGACCGGCCAGGTTCGTGGCAGGCGATCTCCCGCCCATCCGGCCACGATCAGCAAACTCTCCGGGGCGGCGTGCTGCTGGTACTCTCGAATGAGTCTTCCCAGTCGTTCGTCGAGTCGATCGACGCACGCCTGGTAGAGGGCCAGACTCAATTGATCGGCTTCCGGAGCGGGGGTCGCGGCGGATCGCTGGCGCGAGAAGTGCCCTTCATCGGCCAGTGCCTGAACAGCCTGGAGCGGGGTCAGCTCCGGTTCGTCCACCAGCAGTTCGGCCCAACTCGTGCCCAGCCGGCGGGCGACTTCTTCTTCCCAACCAGAGTGGGTTGGAATCCAGGGGTCCGGAATCCCTGGCAAGGCGATCCATAGCAAACCCGGCTGGGAACCGGTCAGCGACTGACGGATGGCTTCGATCGCCTGATGGGTCCATTCCCGAGAGGGCGGATGGTGGGGTGGCGTCAATTGACTCGCAATGATTCCCGCGGTCTCACAACACCGTTGCAGTTCATCGCCCAGGGGGGCAGCGGAATCGAGGGATCCGATCGCGTTGTGGTACAGATATGCGCGGGCTGCCAGCTGATTCAGATTGGGTGTTTGCGCATCGAACCGCCCATAGGCTCCGAGCAGACTCGGGGCCAGATGGTCCACAGTGATCATCAGCACTTGACGGGGCATAATGGGCCTGAGACGAGGAACGGCCCCATGATTTTAGGGAGGCGATCGAAAATAATCTCCCCGTAAGACGGCCTTTCCAGGCCGTCTCCGCCGGGAAAAGTCGATCTCAAGCGGACTGAAAAGGCTGTTCTACAGGGGAATTGAATTCCCGTCGCGGGCCTTAGTCGTCCCGGGTCTCTCGCAGAAATTCCGCTGCTTCTTCCGGCGGCACGGCATTGATATAGAACCCGCTCCCCCACTCAAACCCGGCCACGCCGGACATCCGGGGAAAAATCTCAATGTGCCAGCGGTAATGCGGCAGATCGGGCGTGTTGAATGGAGCCGAGTGAATGATGTAATTGTAGGGCGGGTCGTTGAGCCCCCTCTCCAGCTTGCGGAGTGTCCGCTTGAGCACCTCTCCCAGTTCCTCGATCTCACCCCGCGGCACTTTTTCAAAGTGGCTGCGATGAGTCTTGGGGACGATCCAGGTCTCGAACGGAAATCGACTGGCGAATGGGCAGAAGACAATGAACTGTGATGTTTCCAGGACCACCCGTTTGCGCGTGGTGCGTTCCTGTTCAATCATGTCGCTAAAAATGCAGCGGCCCCGAAAACGGAAATACTCTGCAGCCCCGTCCAGTTCTTCCTGAATCGTAATCGGCACAATCGGGGTGACGATCAGCTGGGAGTGGGCGTGTGAGAGCGACGCTCCCGCGCGGGCTCCTTTGTTTTTGAAGACCAGGGCATGCACCAGGCGGGTGTCGCGTTTCAGGTCATTGAGACGAGCCTGATAGGCGTGCAGGACTTCCCGGACGTTCTCGAGGGGAAGCTGCGACAGGTTGGCCTCGCCGTGCGGGCATTCGACGATCACTTCGTGAGCGCCGATGCCGTGCATCATGTCGTACATCCCCTCGCCCCGGTTTTCGAGGTCGCCATCAACTCCCAGTGCGGGGAATTTGTTGGAGATGACGCGGACCTTCCAGCCGGGTCCGTTGGGGCGGCTGCCGGGGTTTCGGGCTGCGTAGATTTCGGGCGTCGTAATCTCTTCCCGCCCTTCGAGGAACGGGTCGGGAGCATGCGGATCCAGTTCCGGTTCCGAGAGATTCAGCGGTCGCGCCATCCGCTCGGGAGCAATGATGACCCACCGTCCCACGATGGGATCTTTCCGCAGTTCTGACATCACCGGTTTCCATTTCCCGTGGCCATCCGATCGCGGCGAGGCCCGGTCGGAGGGTAGACGTTATCGGGTAGGTTTGACCGCAATCAACCCCGTATTACGGAATCGTTCCCAACAGGGGGCGTTGATGCGAAGACGAAAGGGCTCTCTGACGCTATAACTGGAGCCTGCCAGTCCCAACCCAAGATGAAGAGGGGCGTGCGATGTTTCTGGATCGCCGACGCTTTCTGACCGATTCTGCCACAGCGCTTGGTGCGATCGCGTTGAGCAGCTTGCTTCAGAACGACCAGTTGCTGGCCGGGGGGCCTGTTATTGATCCCGCCAGGCCCTTTGCCGCCCGGGGAGGGCACTTTCCCGCACGGGCCAAAAACGTCATTGTGATCTTCTGTGCGGGCGCGGTCAGTCAGCTGGAAACGTGGGACTACAAGCCGGAATTGATCAAGCGAGACGGCCAGCCGCTCAAGGGAGGGCCCGCAGTTACCTTTCAGGGGCCTGCCGGGAATCTGGCTCGTCCGCAGTATGAATTCCGCCAGCGGGGACAGACCGGGAAATGGGTCAGTGACATGATCCCCCATCTGGCCGAATTAACGGATGAGATGGCATTTGTTCACTCGCTGACGAGCAAAAGTAACACCCACGGTCCCGCCGAGAACTTTCTCTCGACGGGCACGCCGCTGGATGGATTTCCCAGTCTGGGTTCGTGGGTGACCTATGCGCTGGGCAGCGAGAGTGCGAATCTGCCAGCCTATGTGGCGATTCCGGACCCCCGCGGCGTCCCCCAGAACGGTTCCAACAACTGGGGCCCGGGGTTTCTCCCGGCTGCGTTTCAGGGAACCCCCCTCAGCGCCAAGGAGCCAATCCGCCATCTGACCGCCGCTGGAATCGGACCCACCGAAGACGCTGCTGCGCGGCAGTTGCTCCAGCGGATGAATCAGCGGCATCTGGAACTGCACCCGGGTGATGGCAAACTGGCTGCGCGAATTGCCAGTTATGAACTTGCGGCTCGCATGCAATTGAGCGTGCCTGAAATCAGCGACCTGAACACCGAACCGGCGCATGTTCTCCAGAGTTACGGGGCCGATGACTCCTCGAATCCGACAAAGGCCGCTTTTGCCCGCAACTGCATTCTGGCCCGCAGGATGATTGAACGGGGCGTGCGATTTGTGCAACTGTTCAATGGGGCCTATGCCAGTGGAGGCGAACTGAACTGGGACGGACACAGCAAGCTCAAGGAACAGTATGACAAGCACGCTGCGATTCTCGATCAGCCCGCAGCTGCCTTGATTCGCGACTTGAAAACCCGAGGTCTTCTCGATGAGACCTTGGTCGTCTGGTGTACTGAGTTTGGACGGATGCCGTTTTTTCAGAAGGGGGCCCAAGGCCGGGATCATAACCCGGACGGCTTCACCTGCTGGATGACAGGGGCCGGAGTCAAACCGGGGGTCAGTCACGGCGTGACCGATGAAATTGGCCAGAAAGCCATCCAGGACGTTCACCCGCTGTACGATTTTAACGCGACCATTCTCCATCTGCTGGGGTTAGATCACGAACGGCTGACGTTCGAGCACAACGGCATCCAGCGGCGATTGACAAATGTCGAAGGGCATATCATCCGGGAGGTATTGGCCTGATCGCTATCACGTTCAACAGGCGGTTAAGCCAGTTCGGGGATGTGTTCACCGGTGGAGATGTAGATCGGACGGCCGGCTGCATCGAGAAATGTCTGACGATAATCAATCCCCAGATGGTGGAAGATCATCGACCGGAAATTCTGCGGGCTCAATTCCCTCTGAATCGGATGCTCGCCGTTGGAGTTGGTGGCTCCAATGATCTGGCCCATCCGCTGGCCCCCTCCCGAGACAAGGATCGACATGGCATGGGGCCAGTGATCGCGCCCCCAGTTGATACGGCCATCACGGCTGCCTTTCTGCTCATTTCCGCGGGGTGTCCGCCCAAATTCTCCGGAAACAATGATCAGCACGTCCTGATCCAGTCCGCGTTGATAGACATCTTCAATCAGTGCGGTGACGGCCTGATCCAGACCAGGCAGCCGCTCCCGCATGGCGGTGGGCAGGTCGCCGTTCACTGCGTGATCGTCCCAGTTGTAAATCTCCTTGCCGCCGGGAACGCCGACGGTCACGAAATTGACTCCGGCCTCGACCAGTCGACGAGCCAGCAGAGCCTGCTGCGCCCAGCCTTCGCCATACCGGGCTCTGGTTTGGGGATCTTCCTGCGACAGGTCGAACGCCTGCCGGGCCCGATCTCCGCCAATAATCTCAAAGGCCTGCCGGTTGAATTCATCGAGCGAATTCATGCCGCCTCGATCCAGATCGCCACGCAGTCGGTCGATCTGGCCGAGCAGGATCTTGCGATTGTCTAGCCGATGCCCGTCGACGACAGCTGTCGCGTTTTTCAGCCCCTGTTCGCTGACCGTCGGTGGCCGGTACATGTTGCTCCAGTACCCCGTGGCTGTCGTCGGGACGTAGCTGTAGTGCGTGGCCCCCATACCACAGGCGACGGGCATGCCGCTCTCGCATTGGCCAAAGACGCGGCTGACGACGGCTCCGATCTCGGGATGGACGGACTCATGTTTCCCCTCGTCCCAGTCGGGGTAACCACTCATCATGACGGGAATGCCGTCATTGTGACCGGCATACGTGTGGGTGCAGGACCGGATCAGGGAAAATTTGTCGGCGATCCGGGCATGCATCGGCAACAGTTCACAGATCTCCATCCCCGGGACGTTGGTGGCGATGGGAGAGAACGGCCCCCGGACTTCGCGGGGAGCATCGGGTTTGAGGTCGTAGGTTTCCAGGTGCGACGGGCCACCGTTCTGCCAAAGTAAAATCACCGATTTTTTCGTCGGTCGGATCCGGTATTCCTGAGTTTCCGCTGCCAGAGACTGCATTCGCAGCAGGTCAGCCAGGGTGATCCCTCCCAACCCTAATGTCCCGATCCGCAGCAGATCGCGCCGCGTGACGCTGGTGGAATTTGTCAGCAGATCCAGCATCGTTCATCTCCCGAGGACGACTGTGAAAACTATCAATTCTTATCGTCACCGCCAAGCCCCATCAATAATCGCTGATACAAACGATCCCACAGGGGAAAAGATGACACGCTGCTCACAGCTGTATCGGTCAACGGGATTATACCTCCCTCGGGAAGCTACGGGTTCGCGGGTAAGGACCAAAACTCACGACGTCCGCGTTGGCTCAGTTGTACACCCCGAGTGCTGGGTATAGACTGAACATCTTCGCGCAAGGCGATGCGCCTTGTTTGCGATCACTGAACATTTCGACAGCAGGAATCGTCCCATGCGTCACGTTCTCTCCGCGCTGGTCGTCAACCGGCCCGGAGTCCTTGCGCACATCTCCGGCATGCTGGCGTCGCGGGAATACAACATCGACAGCTTGGCTGTCGGAGCCACGGAAGATCCCGAGTTCTCCCGGATGACCTTTGTGGTTGCGGGGGATGAGCATCAACTGGATCAGGTGCGTAAGCAGCTCGAAAAGATTGTGACCGTGGTGAAAGTGATCGATTACTCCAAAGAGGAGTACGTCGAGCGCGATCTGATGCTCATCAAAGTGGCCACGCCCGATGGTTCGCGAACGGCGGTCAAAGAACTGGTCGAGATCTTCCGTGGGAAGATCGTCGATGTCAGTGCAGATCATGTGATGATCGAAATCTCCGGTCAGGAACGTAAGGTCGACGCCTTTATTGACGCGGTCCGTCCGTTTGGGATTCTGGAGATGGTCCGGGCCGGGCGGATCGCCCTGCTGCGAGGCAAGACAGCCTCTGTGGACAGTATCGTCAAGTCCTGATAAGGGAGCATGTTGCGGACGAATGGGGCCTCACATGCGACCTGATTCATAAAACACTTTCGGTGCCAAGGCCAGGACGCCTTGCGACAGGTCTTGGATGTTCAAGGCCACTGTGGGCTGCAGGGCAACGGTTCGCTCTGAACAGCATGTTGGTCCTCTTTTCTCTGTGTGTGAAATTCGCCATGTCGATCAAGGTCTACTACGACGATGACGCCGATCTGTCAGTCCTCAAGGGCAAGACGATCGTCATTCTGGGTTACGGCAGCCAGGGCCATGCCCAGGCTCAAAACCTGCGAGATTCCGGCTGCAACGTCGTCATTGGACAGCGTCCGGGCAGCGCCAACTACGACTTGGCGGTGTCACATGGCTTCAAGCCGGTTTCGGTTGAAGAGGCCACGAAGCAGGGTGATCTGGTCAACATGTTGCTGCCGGATGAAGTCCAAGGGGACATCTACCGGAACTCGGTTCTGCCGAACTTGAAGCCGGGCGCGCTGCTGATGTGCTCGCACGGATTCAACATCCACTTCAACCAGGTGACCCCGCCGAAGGGTGTGGACACCGCGCTGGTCGCCCCGAAGGGCCCCGGGCACCTCGTCCGCAGCGAATACGTTAAGGGCGGCGGCGTGCCGAGCCTGATCGCCATGGGACCAGGTGCCTCGGAAAACAGCCGCAAGCTGGCTCTGGCTTATGCCAAGGGGATCGGCGGAACGCGTGGGGGTGTCATCGAGACGACCTTCGCCGAAGAAACCGAAACCGACCTGTTCGGTGAACAGGTCGTGCTGTGCGGAGGAGTCAGCGCCCTCGTCAAGGCCGCCTTCGAGACCCTGGTCGAAGCCGGTTATCAGCCGGAAATGGCCTACTTCGAGTGCATGCACGAACTCAAGCTGATCGTCGACCTGTTCTACCAGGGCGGCCTGAACTACATGCGGTACAGCGTGTCGAACACGGCAGAGTACGGCGATTACACCCGCGGCCCGCGGATCGTGACTGCCGAGACGAAGCTCGAAATGAAGCGAATCCTGACCGAGATCCAGAACGGGCAGTTCGCCCGCGACTGGCTCCTGGAAAACAAGGCGAATCAGGCCAGCTTCAAGGCGATTCGCCGCCGCGAGCGCGAGCACATGATCGAAACCGTCGGTCGTAAGCTCCGCAAAATGATGAAGTGGATCGACTCCAAGGAATACTAGGGGTTGTGCCGTCGACCGACGCTCTTTCAACAGAGCGTCGGCAGAACGACTTTTCACGTCGGGAGTTAGGTTCACTGCGGCGATGCCAAGGCACAGAGTCAAGCAGCGTTTGGAAGTCCTTCAGGATACTCTGCGGGCACCGTTCGGGCTGTTTTCTCGGAGAATCTCGGTGCCTCCGTGTCTTCGTGGTGAATCTCACTTTTCCGACTCAATTGAATCCGACACGCCAGCGGTTACACTACCGCGTTCCCGATTGTGTCGACTCGACTTGGAGAGAGGCTTTGGCCCAGCATTTTTACGAGTGCATGTTCCTTCTGGACAGCGGTCGCTACGCGGTTAATTCGCGTGCGGCAGAAGATGCGCTCCAGGAGATTTTGACCCGCTGCAATGCCGAAGTGGTGGCCCGCGCCCCGTGGCAAGACGGTAAGCTGGCGTATCAGATCGGCAACCACAAGAAGGGCCTGCACTACTTGATTTACTTCAAGATGGACAGCGCTCAGGTCACCGAGTTCACCCGCCTGTGCAAGCTCAGCGAGACGGTCGTTCGTCATCTGCTGATCAGCCACCCGGAAAAACTGTTCGCCCCGATGGCCGAAGCACTGTCGCAACACGTGACCGGGCAGGCCGACACCACGCCGATGGGTGCCCAGCCGGACAAAGGCTACTAAGTCTTTGCAGGAAAGTGGCTTGCGAGTCACGATGACGCCGTTGACGATTCGTCAGGCGGGAGCACGAAATGGCAGCAAACTTCAATCGTGTGATTCTGATCGGCACGCTGACGCGCGATCCGGAAGTGAAATATTTGGGCAACGGCACGGCGGTCACTGAGATCAGCCTGGCCATCAACCGAACGTTCACCGACCGGAACACGAACGAACGCAAGGAAGATGTCACCTTCGTCGAAGTGACGCTTTGGGCGCGGTTGGCGGAACTGGCCGGGGAATACCTTGCCAAAGGCCGACCGGTGATGATCGAGGGGCGTCTGCAACTCGATTCATGGGAAGACAAGACATCGGGACAGAAACGATCCAAGCTGCGGGTCGTGGGTGAAACGATGCAGTTCCTGGGATCTCCTGCGGATCGCGGGGTTCCTGGGAGCGGTGGCTCCGGTGGTGCTCCTAGTGGAGGCCCCCGTGGCGGTGGTCGCGGTCAGTCCAGTAGTTATGGTGGTGGCGGCGGGGGAAATTCTGGCGGTGGCGAGCCAGATTACTACTCGGGGTCATCCGGTCCACCGGACGACGAGGTTCCCTTCTAGGGATTCAGCCGCATCTGTTCTCAGAACCGACAGCAACCGCCCCGAACCGTGGGGCGACGAGACATTCCTTCGGGAAATCCAAACACAAACGACAGTCGGGTGACTTGTCGATCCAGCAAGGTGAATCATGCCTCAAAAGCGTAAAGAACGCGTTCGTTCCGCAGACCGTAAGGGCGGGATCGAGTTGTTGCTGACGGAACACATCCAAAACGTCGGGGATCAGGGCCAGATTGTGAAGGTCAAGCCGGGCTACGCTCGGAATTACCTGCTGCCCCTCGGGTTGGCCACAGTGGCAACCGAAGCCAATAAGGCGATGGTGGCGCGTCATCGTCAGCGTCAGGAAGAACTGGCTGTTCAGAAGCTGAAGGCTTTGAGGCAGACCGCCGAAAAAATCAAGGACTACAGCGTCACGCTGGAAGCCAACGCGACCGAAGACGGCCATCTGTATGGTTCGATCGGAGCCACGGACATCAGCAAGTCCCTCAAGGCGGCCAACTATCCGGTGGAGCCGGACATGGTTAAGCTGGAAGGGGCTCTGAAGGAACTCGGCATGTACACGGTCAAGCTCCAGCTGCATGCCGACATCAGTACCGAAGTGAAGGTCTGGGTCGTTCCGACCGCCTCTTCGATCCGCTAGTCGGAATTTCGGGCTCTGCCAGACAAGAAGTATTCCACACCTCTTCGCAGTTCACTGCGGTGAGGTGTTTTTCATGAGGGGGATCGCATTGCGTGGTCCAGCCTTCGATCGTTGACAGCCTTTCCCAGAATTGGACGTGCTGAAATGTCGACGGGCGAATCCAAACCGAAACGCAGTTCGCGGAACGAGAAGAAGGAAGCTGTTGGCGAACTTTTGGACAAGGTTCCTCCGCAGGATCTGGAAGCCGAGCGGGCGGTGCTGGGCAGCATTTTGCTCGTGAATGACGCCATCGACGAAGTTCAGTCGCACATCACAACCGACGCTTTTTACTCCGATGCTCATCGCCGGATGTTCAAGGCGATTCATGAGATGTACGAGAGCGGTAATCGCGGCATAGATGCTCTGACGCTGAAAAACGAACTGGAAAAACGACTCGAGTTTGATCTGATTGGCGGATCAGCGTACCTCCTGCAGGTGATGCAGGCGGTCCCGCATGCGGGCCATGCCGAATACTATGCCAAGATTGTTCGTGACAAATGGCTGCAGCGGTCACTCATTGACGCCTGCACCGAATCCCTGCGAGAGGCCTATCACGGCCAAAAGGAAGTTCAGGAGATCCTTGCGCAGACCGAGCAGCGGATCTTTTCGATCGTCGAACATGGTGCGGGTGTTGAGAAGTTCGCCCTGAAGGACATCCTGGACGAGACCTTTGCCCGCATCTTTGAGCGGATCGATAACGAGGGCCAGACCTCGGGGGTGACCACCGGATTCAACGGCCTCAACGAGATGACCGGCGGTTTCCAGGAGACTGAACTGATCGTCCTGGCGGCCCGGCCCAGTATGGGAAAAACCGCACTCGTCTGTAACTTCGCCCTCGCGTCAGCAGCGGTTGGAGCGGGAACGTTGCTGTTCAGCCTGGAACAATCCAAGCTCGAACTGGCCGAACGGTTCCTGTGTATTCATGCGAAGGTCAATGGCCACAAGTTGCGGCAGGGGGACTTGGATGAGGTCGAGCAGCATGCCTTGATGGAGGCTTCAAACGATCTCAAAAAGTACCCACTGTATATCGATGATGTCGCCGGACGCACGATTTCGCAGGTAACGGCGATCTCCCGCCGCATGAAACGACGGTTCGATATCAAGCTGGTGATCATCGACTATCTCCAACTGATTGAGTCGGATGACAAGAACCTGCCCCGTGAACAGCAGATCTCCACAATCACCCGCCGCCTGAAGTTCCTGGCCAAAGACCTGCGAGTACCGGTCATCGCTCTCGCCCAGCTGAACCGGGGAGTCGAAACACGAGAAGACAAACGTCCGCGCCTGGCCGACTTGCGCGAGTCCGGGGCCATCGAGCAGGACGCCGACATCGTCATGTTCCTGCACCGTCCGGACGCCTATGACCCGGAAGACCGTCCGGGGGAAGCCGATCTGTTGATTGCCAAGAATCGTCACGGCCCCATCGGGACGGTCGAAATGGTCTGGCTCAAGCACGCGCTGCGTTTCGGTGACAAAAGCCCGATTCAGGAGCCCGTGGACTTCTAATGCCGTGTCCCGCCCAGAAGGCGGGTTTGTGAGTTAGCCGCCGGACGCTCGTCTCCGTCAAAACCGGAAGTGAGTGCGCCCCGGATAATGCGTCAGCTCTGAAATCTCAGATCGAATTTGGTTCGACATACCGCCATCCACGCTCCGCCATTGGCAACGATGGCGGGGCGTGCCTGTTTTCAGGCTGAGCCTTCGGCGGGCAAAGTCTCGCTTCGAGTTTCGGCTTCCTCGCGAATCGATTTCTCGACAAACGTTCCCGGCTTCAGCTGCGGTCCCGTGCGATGGGCGTCCAGAATTCGCAGGAGCTGTTCCCCATCCATAACCTCGACTTCGATCAACTCTTTCATAATCTGCTCGAGGACGGGAAGGCGGGACCGCATGATTTCACGGGTGGTCTCCAGGCATTCGTCGACGATCCGCTTGACCTCCAGGTCGATCTCCCGAATGGTCTGTTCGCTGTGGACATAAGTGGATTGGTGGCCCTCGCCGTACTGGAATGGGGAACTGCGGGTGACGGAATAATTGAGGCGTCCGAGTTTGGGGCTCATGCCGTACTGGGTGACCATCCGACGAGCTGTGTCGGTCGCCCGTTCGAGATCGTTGCGGGCTCCGGTGCCGACCTCCTGATAGATCGCTTCTTCGGCGGCGATGCCGCCGAGCAGCACGCAGATTTCATTCACCAATTCCGACTGTGTGATGATGTACTTGTCATCCTCGGACCGCTGCTGCATATACCCCAGCGCTCCGAAGCCGCGCGGGATGATGGATATTTTGTGAACGGGGTCGGTGTTTGGCAGTGTGCAGGCCGTCAGGGCGTGGCCTGACTCGTGGCAGGCGATACGGCGTTTTTCATCCTCTTTGATGATCCGACTGGCCTTTTCCAGACCAATGCTGACGCGGTCGATGGCCTCCTCGAACTCCGCCATGGTGGCGGCTGTTTTATTCTTGCGTGCGGCCAGCAAAGCTGCCTCATTCACGAGGTTCTCCAGATCGGCCCCCACGAATCCGGGAGTCAGTCGGGCCAGCTTCGGGAGATCGACATCGTCCGACATTTTAATGCGCACGGTGTGGACCTTGAGGATGGCCTCGCGGCCCTTGTAGTCCGGTCGGTCGACGAGCACATGACGGTCGAATCGACCTGGCCGCATCAAGGCCGGGTCGAGTGTCTCGGGACGATTGGAGGCTCCCATGACGATGACGCTCTCATCTGAACTGAATCCGTCCATCTCGACCAGCAGTGCGTTCAGGGTCTGGTCCCGTTCATCGTGACCGCCGGGCATGCCGCTGCCCCGCGTCTTGCCCAAGGCGTCTAGCTCGTCAATGAAAACGATACTTGGGGCCTTGGCGATGGCTTGGGCGAACATATCCCGCACGCGGGCAGCCCCGACTCCGACAAACATCTCGACAAAGTCCGACCCGGAAAGGCTGAAAAACGGCACCCCCGCCTCGCCCGCCACGGCTTTGGCCAGCAGCGTCTTTCCGGTTCCAGGGGGGCCCACCAGCAGGACACCCCGCGGAATACGTCCGCCGAGGGCCTGGTATTTTGCAGGTGTTTTCAGGAACTCCACGATCTCCCGCAGCTCTTCCACCGCCTCCTGAATTCCGGCCACCTGATCGAAGGTCACCCGCGAGTCTTCTCCCTCAAACAGCTTGCCCCGGCTGCGACCAAACGACATCGCCGTGCCCGGCCCCGTCATGCGGCGGAAGAAGAAAATCAAGGCTCCCAGCGTCATGGCCATCAGCATCAGCGTCACCAGTGCCGACCATTCCACAACGGGCTCCTGCCCCCGGCGATCAGTGATTTTGGCTCGAGCCAGCAGGGTGTCCAGCTGGGCCAGCGACTCATCGGGAATGGCTCCGATGTTGACGTGGAAGCGGGTGATCTCCGTGGACGCGGGGCGTGAATCCGAGGAGCGAAATGGTGCCAGCAGATCCCGTGGGGGCTCGGGTTTGTCCTGAAATGTGATCGCCGCCTTACCCCACTTCAGCTCGTGGACGTTTTGGGCTGTGTAGGTTTTATCCTCAACACCCGCCCGAAACTTTCCAAAACTGATCTCGCCGCCCCGTCGCTGAGTGGCCAGCCAGTACCACGAAAAAATCAGAAGTCCAACCGCTACCGTAAGATACCACCCGGTGAATCCGCCAGGACGTTCCGTGTTACGGGGTTCCTTGGCGGGTGACGGCGAGGGCGAAGTGGTCATGCGGTGGATCAGCAAAGGGCAACGACACCGCTGGAAACGACCATGCGGTACTTCACTCTACGCCGCCCCGTCTCATGGGTCAAATCGGCCTCGCACCGTTCCGGGGGGCTCCTGTGACGCTGGGACCGCGCGAGTGAGGATTCGTGAGCATGTCGTTACACTCAGATCGTCTGGCAGTGCCGCGCTGCTGATGGTCGGATTGTGGACTCTTCTTCGAAGGATACCGCTGATGCGCTATTGGTTCCTGAGTTGCCTGTCATTGCTCCCTGCGTGGGCCATGGCCGCTGAGAATACGGTCAGTGAAGCAGAAGCCCGAGTCGGGTGGACCACACTGTTCGATGGCCAGACAACGAACGGCTGGCGGAATTACAAGAAAGACAAAATCAGCGACGGTTGGAAAGTCGTGGATGGGACCCTGGCCCGCACTGAAAAAGGGGCGGGAGATATCATCACTGCGGAGCAGTACGACAACTTTGAACTGCAGATCGAATACAAGATTGCCCCCGAGGGGAACTCGGGAATCATGTTTCGCGTGACGGAAGAGGGTGGTGCTCCATGGCACACTGGCCCCGAAATTCAGGTCCAGGATAACGCCAAGGGGCATGATCCCCAGCTGGCGGGCTGGCTCTATCAGCTGTACTCCCCCGGCCCGGCACCGTTCTCCAAGAACATCCCGGACGCTACCCGCCCCGCCGGAGAGTGGAACCAGCTGTATATTCGGATCTGCCAGCAGCAGAGCGAGATCCAGATGAACGGTGTCAGCTACGCCAAATTCCAGATCGGCAGCAAGGACTGGGATGAACGCGTTGCGAAGAGCAAATTCGCTTCGATGGCGGGATTCGGCAAGGCTCCGAAAGGTCATATTTGTTTGCAGGATCACGGCGATCTGGTGTCCTATCGAAACATCAAGATTCGCAAACTGCCGGCCAATGGTCAGGCCCCGGAACCGGTGACCGGCACGCTGCCCGTGACTGTCGAGAAGGCGTTCCCCGCCCTGGAATGGGCCCACTGGAAGTCAGAGACTGATGATGGCAAGAACATCCCGTTCCGCCCGATTGTTCTGACGCATGCCGGGGATGGTTCGAACCGCATCTTCGTGGCCAGTCAGCAAGGCGTGGTCTATGAGTTTGCCAACGACCAGAGCGCCAAAACCTCAAAGGTCTTCCTTGATATTCAGGACCGCTGTCAATACACCGACAAGCAGAATGAGGAGGGGTTCCTGGGAATGGCCGTCCATCCGAAGTTCAAGGACAACGGCAAGCTCTATGTCTACTACACCGCCAAGCGGCAACCCCTGCTATCCGTGGTTTCGGAGTTCACCGTCACGAAAGACGGGGCTCAGGAACGTGAGTTGCTGACCATCCCTCAACCCTATTGGAATCACAACGGTGGCACCCTCTGCTTTGACAAGGATGGCTATCTGCTGATTGCTCTGGGGGATGGAGGTGCAGGTAACGATCCCCACGGCAACGGTCAGAACATGGGCACATGGCTCGGCAAGCTTCTGCGGATCGATGTCGATCATCATGACGCGGATAAGGCCTATGCCGTGCCCAAGGACAACCCGTTTGTCGGCCAGGAAGGCGCTCTGCCGGAGATCTTTTCACTGGGCTGGCGTAACCCATGGCGCATCGCGGTTGATCCTCAGACCGGCGACATCTGGGGAGCCGATGTCGGTCAGAATCTCTACGAAGAGATCAATCTCGTCACCAAGGGGGGCAACTACGGCTGGAGTGTTCGCGAGGCCGCCCATCCATTCGGATCCATTCCCGCCAAGACTGAAACGATCGACCCGATCTTTGAATACGATCACATGGTCGGCAAGTCGATTACCGGAGGCACGGTCTACCGTGGTACAGCCGTACCCGCACTTGCGGGGAAGTACGTCTATGCCGACTACGTCAGTGGGAAGGTGTGGGCCCTGACATACGATGCCGCTGCCAGCAAGGTGACCGCGAACGAGTCGATCGAAGGGAACGGACTGCCGATCCTGTCGTTTGGTCAGGACGAAAAAGGGGAAGTCTATTTCCTCGTCGTCGCTGGAGACGGCCATGGGATCTACCGTTTCAAGGGAAAGTAATCGTGAGGGCGAAGCTGTTTCACCACGCTTGTTGCCAGTGCTGACACGCATGTCTGTGCCACGGTCCAGGGTCCAGTGCCGCAGATAGACCGGTCTGCTCATGGATCGCAACAAGAGGTGAACGCGTTTGAATCGTCGTTGTGGTGGGGGCGGATCATTCCGCCCCCACCCAGCGGGTGTCAGCCTGCCGAATGTCGTCCACGGGGACTGACGGTTCTGCACACAGCCTCAGCTCTCATGCCGTTTACGGCTCCAGCGGGACTTGCACCGGGCTGCGGAGATAGGCCACGAGGTCGCAGACTTCTTGTTCCGTCATCGTGGGCAGCTGGCCGTCCGGCATCAGTGAGACATTGGATGTCCGCTCTTCCTCGATCTCATCAATCGCCAGTGTCAGACGGTCCTGGGCGGTTTCCAGCGTTAATGTTCGGGCATTGCGTCCCCGGACAAGTCCGTTGAGAACGCGACCATCCTTCAGTACGACTACGGTGACCCGATAGTCCGCACCGACGGTACTGCTGGGGTCAATCAAATTACTTAATAGATAGTCCAGGTTGACTCGTTGCGATCCCGTAATGTCGGGCCCCTTGGTGCCACCTTGTCCATACAGGCGGTGGCACGTGGCGCAGGTCTTCTGGAACATGGTTCGCCCGTGGCTCTTGCTGGCGGCAGCCAGCCGTTCGTCGGTCAGAACGCCTCTCCATTGGGCCATCAACCGGTGCTTCTCTTCGGGCGATTCTCGAAGTTCGCCCCACACTTCGGTGAGATATTGCGTCAGGTTGGTATCCCCGATCGACTGAATCTGCCGAGCCTGTCCGGGAGACAGGTCGCTGCGGGGAATTTTGTGAGAAGCAATGGCCTCCAGCAGAGGCCGGGCGAACGCTGGGCGAGAGGCCAGGACCTCGATGACCAGGGGGCGATCGTTCAGGTGGAATGAGCGGTACTGCCGCGCAATCTGTTCTCCCAGAACAGGATCGTTCATGGAGGCCAGCCCCTTAACAGCCACGGCGTTCAGGTAACGCACGCCGAGCAGCTTCAGGCAGACTTCTCGCAAATCCTCCGGCTGGGCCCGAATCAGGGTGGCCAGGGCCGTCTTGCGCGCCGTCATGTCCGCGTGATCACTCAGTGCCACGGCTCGCACTTCACTTAAGGCCCGTCCATCTCCGAACAATAAGGCCAGATCGCGGGCCATCTCGCCGACCTGCGGATCGGAGCTTGTCGCTGCCAGACTCTGGATGGCACCCCATCCCCCGGGGGCCTGGACTTGACTGCGACCGACGAATCCGGCGGTTAAGCCGATCAGCACATCCTTGATGAATGCTTGTTGTTCATCTTCTGAGCCTCGCTGGGCGAGGAGTGTCAGCAGGTGTTCGAGGCTGTCGGGTGTCTCATCGATCCGCTCCGCCAGACGACGAATTGCCAGTTGACGCGTCACGGGGTAACGGCATTGGAGGGTAAATTCGGCCAGCCCCCGAGGATCGCTTTCCGCAACAGGAATCAACCCGTACCAGATCATCCGGGGCAGGTTGTGGTCTTCGGCGTCTTCGCCCCGTTGGCTCAGACGACGAGCCAATTCCAGCCGTTTTCCTACGGGCACCCGCTGCAAGACTGAGGACAAAGCCAGTCGTACTAGACCCGATTCATCGGCGGTGGATCGCTCCAGCAGTGCCCGCCAGACACGCCTTTCGGGCGTGACGGCTTGCGGGTGCGGCTGGCTCATGATCGTGTCGAGCGGCCACGCATCGCTGAGCATCTTGACCGCTGCGGCCCGCACAGTGGCCTGCGGGTTCTCCAACAGTCTCAGCTGGTGGTCCACCGTCAGATCACCCAGCGTAAACAAAGCCCAGTAACTGGCCAGTGACCGCTCGTCGCCATTCACCACAGAGTCGAGCAGCAACCCCATCGTCATGTTCTTGCGGGTCGCGGGGTCGAGTTCTCGCATGCGAACCACAAGCTGCCGCACCGCGTGTCGGGAGATCCAGCCGTTGGGATGCCGGATGAGTTCGCTGAGAGCCTGGGGCGTTCGTCCCGTCAGAAAGTCCGAGGGGTATGGCTGGGGCTGGCCATAGGTGACCTTGTAGATCCGCCCCGATGAGCGGTGGATGCCCGTATTGTCATGACACTCACCGGTGTCACTCCAGTCCATCAGGTAAACTCCGCCATCCGGACCGTACGTCATTTCGACTCCGCGGAACCACGGGTCGGCGGCATGCAGCATGTCGGGCTCGTGCCTCGCCACAAAGCCACAGCCGTGTTCTTCCAGTCGTTCGACATTGACCCGTCGGCCATGCAGATTCAGCGTCATTAGTTTATCGCGGTATTCAGCGGGCCAGTTCTCGCCCCGGTAGATCAGGCATCCGCTGTGGGCGTGGCCTCCCCCTCGCTGATCGTGTTCGGGGGTGACATTCCGCGAGTCGGTCCAGTGTTTACCGGTGTCCCAGTGATAGTGGTCGGCATGAGTGTCAATCAGAGAGTAGACCGCCGGATTCGGATCTTCGCTATGAGGACGCATATAATGGGCCCCGGCCAGAATCTGCCACAGATGTCCGTTGACCGTGTTAATAAAGAATCCGTCACCATCACGGGTCCAGTCGTGTCCCCAGGGGTTGGTGGTCCCGTGTGAAAGAACCTCGAACACCTTGTGCCTGGGGTGGTACCTCCAGATGCCGCCTTGCAGGGGGACACGCTTCTCGACAGGGGTTCCGGGGATTCCGACAAGGCCCGGACTGGAAGCGCCGCATCGACCATAGAGCCAGCCATCCGGCCCGAACTTCAACCCATTGGCAAACGTGTGGTAGTTGTCGCGGCTGGGCGTGAAGCCATCGAGGGCGACGATCGCCTCCCCGTCGGGCCGATCATCACCGTTCTGGTCCGGCACGAACACCAGCTGGGGCGGGGTCATCATCCACACCCCGCCAACTCCCACCTCAATGCTGGTCAGCAGTTGAGGATCGTCGGTAAATACTTTGCGGGAGTCGTGTTTTCCGTCCCCGTTGGTGTCCTCCAGGATCAGCACGCGGTCACGGAGACTCCAATCGAAGACCGTGCTACGGTCGGCATAGGTGTAGTTCTCCGCGACCCACAGTCGGCCTCGGGCATCCCATGTCATGGCAATGGGATTGCGGACATCGGGCTCGGCAGCAAAGACTGAAACGGAGAACCCTTTGGGGAGACGGAACCCGTTCGCGGCCTCTTCGGCTGTCTGCGGTCGTCCGGGTTCAGTGTCGAACGGTTCGGGAAACGCCGCAGCAGTGGTGGGCTCCTCGGCGGTGATCGTGGCACTGAACTGGAGTGCCAGCATTACCAGTAGGCCGAACAGAGGCAATCGTCGCAG
This sequence comes from Planctomycetota bacterium, assembly GCA_003671275.1. Classification (GTDB taxonomy): domain Bacteria; phylum Planctomycetota; class Planctomycetia; order Planctomycetales; family Planctomycetaceae; genus TH-plancto1. The sequence goes on from QWPB01000077.1 coordinate 56,854, forward strand.
AGACATGACTCAGCTCACAACAGGGGACGCGGAGACCCCACAGTGTACATCCGGGACCGCTCATCGGCAGGCATCGGGGCCCTCGATCCTCAGGACCGAATGGCCCAGCGCAGCTTGGCGGGGCGGGAACGCGGGTTGGCATGCTGTTCGTCCAGAGAGGCCCGGACGACATCTTCCGCGATATCGGAGTAAACCCCCGCAGCCAGTCCCTGTTTGAAGGCTGCTTTGACCCGCCGGTCTTCGCCGGAGTGGAATGTCAGGATGGCAATCCGACCTTCCGAGCGAACGCATTGCGGCAACTGCCGCAACAGGGCGTCGAGTACTCCATACTCGTCGTTGACCGCGATTCGAATGGCCTGAAAGACCCGCTGCAGGGTCTCTTTGACCGCCTCGTCCGACGAGCGGGGCATTGCTCGCTGGATCACGTCGACCAGCGTTTGCGTCGTAAGAAGAGGGGACCGCCCTTGGGCGTGCAGAATCTTTTCGGCCAATGCGGCGGCCTGCGGTTCATCGGCATTTTCGTAAAGCGTCCTGGCCAGCTGTTCCTCGGTGACTTCGGCCAGCCACTGGGCGGCGGAGTGGCCTCGCAGAGGATTCATTCGCATGTCGAGCGGTCCCTCCTGCTTGTAGGAGAAACCGCGGGCCGGGTCATCGATCTGCATCGACGAAAGCCCCAGATCGGCCAGCAGCATGTCGACCCCCTGGGGGGCGTGCTCACCGATCGCGCGGGCCAGCCCCGCAAAATTGGTGCGGACCACGACAAGTGACTCTTCGGGAAAGCCCAGCGTTCGCAAGCGGGCTTCGCTCTTGGGGAGTTCCAGGGGATCGTTGTCGATGGCGATTAACCGACCTCCTGGTTGGATCTTTTTCAACAGCTCGCGCGAGTGGCCGCCATAACCCAATGTGCAATCGACAGCGGCATCCCCTGCCCGAGGGCGCAGGGCATCCAGAATCTCGCGAACCATAATGGACCGGTGCGTACCGGCGGGTGTCTTCCCACTGGCCAGCACTTTGGCAACATCTTCGGCATACTTCTCGGGTTGAAGCTCTTTGTACTTCTCCCCGAATTGACGAGGGTGCGTCCCGCGATAACGGGGACGACGAGACGGTTTGTCGGATGATTCAGTCAAGGGAGGCTTTAAGTTCGCAGGAAACGGAGCGTCGATCTCTTCAGTCGGTATCGTACGGTCTCTCCCGTGCCGGTACTATGAAGTCTGGTCTGAGCCAACGCGGTCCGGGCCGTGCTGAGACCCACATCTGATTCTGCCAAGTCGGGAGCCGCATGCGCGGGAGCCAGGATTTCTCAACGTCGCGGCTCAGCCGGAGCTTCGCCCTCCCCACCGCACAAACTTCCCAAATCGACCTTCTGACCAGCCTTGGGGCTTCCCCCTGTTCTTGACAGAGCACTGATCCAACATCGTGACGATCTTCCGAAGTATCCAAGTCTTTTGGCTGGGACCACCAGCCGAAGGAGTTGGACTGTCCGTCAAACTGTCAGCACCTCAATGGGCCTTGCAGCAATAGATATTTGATGGTCATCATTGCCAGCCCCCGCAGGATGCGACTTACGAACAGGCAGCAGAAGAAAAAAGTCGTGTAAGGTTGTTTCGCTGTTATTTCCATGAGAGTGATCAGGGTGTCCTGGTCACCAAGCATCGCAACGTTTCCTTAGACGCCCCCCAACTGGATGAGTACTAACTAAAGACAACTCCAGATGTGAGGCCGATCTCCTCTTTCGTTAATCGCTGTCAACCAGTTGAGCCAAGACTCGTTCGCAAATTGTTTGCGATGAGTCGAATCTCATCTTCAGGAGTACGTGTCATGGATCCCGCAACACTCGCAGCAATCATTGGTGCTATCGCAACCGCTGGAGCGACAGGAGCCTCAACTCTACAACAGTCACTCGCGAGCGAGAACTCTGGCTCCCGTGGATTCGAAATCGAAAATGCTTCGACACAAACATTGAAGCTTTACAAGGCAGCAGTCCCTGAGCACGGTATTTGGGAAGACGCGCCAGCGAGTTCGATCGCCGGAACTGAATCACCACAAAGTTTCTACGAAGCGTGGACGCTTTCGGGCACTGCCCCTCCGGATACCGCGAAGAACTATCCCTTGGAGGCTAATTTGCCACCGTCTCTGGCAATTTTGCTTCGGGCATGGATTGTTAAACAGAGCTTCGACAATGAAGTGTCTCAAGCAGCAATCCGCGCACAGAACTCTGGAATCTGGGGAGGTGCTGTGTATATTGCCGAGGACAATTCCTTTGCGATTGCGTTCTACATCGGGCACAAGGCTGTCTCTGCTTGGAATTATGCTGGCTGCTACATTGACACCGTGGCCAATATGAAAGGAATCGTTGATTCCGATGATTCTTACTTGACAAATCTGATAGAAAAGATGTGGGAAGCGGACAACACCCTGTCCAACATGAAGTACTCGACGGGTGAAAGCCAGACGGTCAGTGGTTGTGGTGTGAACGTCAGCTTTACCGCGGAGAATGTCTGCACATTCTCAATTTGGCCGACGATTTCTACATCTGCACCTCTCTCTGCCACGATTGGTCGAAACCCAGTCGAGAGACCAAGTAGTCTCAGAGAAAAACTTGCTCGATAAAATCAGCGAGTCCCGCGGGGTGCCACTCAACGCGGGTAACGATTTTCCGGCGTGCAAATAAGTCTTGATGTGGACAGCCTTTCGGCGGGGTGGCCCAGACGCTGCTTTGAGCGTCTGGGTTGTGCAAAAACAAGAGGTTACACAGGACGCGTTCGTCTTTCAAATTCCTCCTGCTCCTGCGTCACCCAGACATCCCAAGCGATGTGCGGGGCCACCCCGTCAGCACCTCAATCTCGGCGCGACGCAGGATCGCGCGGTACTTGGTGCTCGCGTACTGGCCACCGCGATCGGTGTGGTGGATCAGGCCCGGTCGAAGCTGGCGTTCTTTGATCGCTGTATGCAGTACCGGCAGCACGAGGTCTTCCGTCATGTGCTCGGCCAGGTTCCAGCCGATGATGCGCCGGGAGAAGCGGTCCATGAGGGTCGCCAGGTAACAGAACTCGCCTCCCACCAACGCACCCTCTTGTTGCTCCGCCGCCCCGCGGCGATGCGGGGGCTGACGAATGCGGCTCGGGGACGTGGTAGGGTTTCCCAGACCACTCGTATTACATCAGCCCCTTCCGCTTCAACTCCTCGACGACGCTGCGCACGATGTCGCTGACCTCGCCCGCTTGCACTCCCCCGCTGACGATATCGGTCGAGACCGCTTTGGGCTGCACGGGGCAGCCGCCACAGGGGACATCGGTGAATCCGTGTCGCGAGAGCAGGCACTGAATTGTATTCCGCAGGGCAGACAGATCCGATTCCTGCTTGTCGCTCAGCGGCTGTCGTCCGCGTCCGATGTTGAAACCCCGCAGGCTGGCCCCTGCGCGGAAGCCGTCGGGGAACTCGGCATGGAACAGCATCGCGTCGAACAGCGTGACCAGGTCGTACTGAATCAACCGGGCCTCGTCGAGACGCAGTGCCATCGTCAGGTCGTACAGCTTGCGCGTCATCTCGGGAACGACGCCACTCGATGCGTTTGTGCCGCCGTCGCAGCCGATCAGCAGCATCGGCATGAGGGCCGCGTCCCAGCCGGTCATGAAGGCGAATTCGGGCCGGTTCGGACGGACCGCCTGGATCATGCGAATCATGTTCGGGACATCGCCGGTGGAGTCCTTGATCGCGACGATCTTCGGGCACTCTTCACTCAGCCGCTGGATCGTCGGAACATCGATCGGGCTGGCAAACATCGGAATGTTGTAGAGCGTGACATCGATCGGCGTGTTCCGGGCGATCTCCTTGAAGTACGCATACACCGCACCGGGGCTCAGTTTGTAGTAGAAGGGGGCCACGATCGCGACGGCCCGAATCCCCAGCGAGTGGGCGTACTCGCAGGCTTTGATTGTCTCGCGGGTGTTGGCTTCGGCAGCCCCCGCCAGAATGGGCACCCGACCCGCCGTCTGATCGGCGATAATGGCCAGAATGCGTCGCCGCTCCTCCGTCGTGAAGCGGGTGAACTCGCCCGTCGAGCCGTTCGGGTAGAGCCCGTGGACCCCTTTGGCGATCAGCCAGTCGATGTACTCCCGCAGCACCGGCTCGTTGACCTCGCCGCGATCATCCAGCGGAACCAGGTTTGGAGTGTAGATGCCGTGCAGACGTTCTTGGTTGGCCATCAGTGTCGACTCAATTCGAACTTAGTTTGGCGTCGAGCTTGCCCGACGCGCTCTCTCACCCATCCCACACAGGGACCGTGAAGGATTGATCGACAAGTTAGCCGGGCGAGGACAGGTTTGCACCCAACCGAATGCAACCCCTGATCGACACGGGCGGCCCGACACGCATAATCCACATAATCGTCATTGCGGCGATGCGAATCGATCATCGGCCAGCGGCGGTTCCGTCCGCTCCGGCTTCCGTCATCGATCTCTTCTCGCATCCTTCCGTCGGGGGAACTACAGTCCACGGACTCGCTCGCCCCTACTGAGTCCGTTCATGGCAGAACCTGAAGAGACGCTGCCCGTTCCCGGCGAAAACCTGCCTCCGCCCCCCTGCCGGTCTGACTGGCTGGGGCAATCGGTCCATTCCCAGGTCTTCTGGCTGGCATTGCCGGTCCTGTTGGAACAAGTGTTTATCTTCTTTGTCGGGTTCTACAACACGTACCTCGCGGGCCACATTGAAGGACAGCAAAGCGCCGCCACGGCGGCCATCTGCATGGGAGCCTATGTCAGCTGGCTGGCCAATCTGATGTTCATGTTGTCCTCCAGCGGAGCGTTGGCGCTGGTTGCTCGAGCGAAGGGGCGAAACGATCTGGAGGAAGTGAACATCATCGCGGGACGGGCAGTGGCCATTGCGGGGATGCTCGGATTGCTTTTTGCGGCGATCACAATTCCGTTCGCTGAATACTTCGTCCGACTCACCAAACTCTCTCCCGAGGCATCCCAGATTGCCGTGCGGTATATCCGGGCGGATGCCTGCGGAGAGATCTTCACCGCATTGACTCTGGCCGGGACAGCTGTCTGCCGCGGCATGGGGCAAATGAAAGTCCCGCTCGCCATATTGATGGCTGTCAGCCTGCTCAACGTGGGATTCAGCACCGCCATGGTCTATGGCATCGGCCCATTCCCGGCGATGGGGGTTGATGGGATTGTGGGGGGAACGGTCATCGCCCGAATCGGGGGCGGGCTGTTAACGCTGGCCTTCCTGTTTCGCGGCTTTGACGGGCTGAAGTTGCGGGTTCGCGAGTTGCGGCTGAATGGTCCGCATGTGGCCCGGATGACGCGAATCGCGATTCCCGCCCTGATTGACGGGCTGATTGCCTGGTCGGCTCATTTCACCTTTGTCGGGGTCATTTCCCAGCTGGGAGATACGGCCTTTGCGGCGCACTATATCGGTGTTGATTTCGAAGCCATCACCTACCTGCCCGCGACGGCGTGGGGCGCGGCGGCGGCGACCGCCATCGGTCAGTCACTGGGCGCGGGAGACCGCGAACGGGCCATGCGATGTGGCCATGCCGCCGCCCTGCAGTGTCTGCCCGTAGGGATCATTGGCACGCTGGTCTTCGGACTGGCAGGCGGCTGGGTGTTTCAGGTGATGACCTCCTCCCCGCAGATTCGCGAAGTCGGAACGTCCGCGATGGGGGTGCTGGCGTGCTGTCAGATCCCGCTGGTAATCGGCATTGTCTATATCCACGGACTTCGTGGAGCCGGCGAAACCCGGCTGCCGTTGATTCTGGCGATTGTGTCGACGGCTGGGCTGCGAGTTCCGATTGCCTGGTTGTTCGGAATTGCCTGGAGCGGGGGATTAGCCGGAGCTTGGTTGGGGATGCTGGCCGATGTTACAGTGCGCGGCGTTCTGGGGGCGGGTCTATACTCGTGGGCCCGTTGGACCAAACTGAAGATCTGAGGTGCATGATGCCGCACGGAATCGCTGGCATTCGGTGGTTGATCGTGATGCTTACGACCGGGATCGGAAGCTTGTATTACGTCTCGCCGATTCATGCCGTGGAAGACGATGTCCTGCGAGACCGGGTCAAGGCCGCCATCGAACGCGGACAACGGGCACTCACATCCTCACAGGCGGGCGATGGCTCCTTTCCGACGCAGCACTTGAACTACGCCATCGGCAGCAACAGCCTGGTGGGCCTGGCACTGTTGAACTCGGGTATGCCCCCCAAAGATCCCTCCATTCAAGGGGCGTTGCGGCATGTGCGCTCGCTTCCCCCGCCGAATGCGACCTACGACCTCGGTCTGGGAATCATGTTCCTTGCGGCTGTGGGCGAGCCGCGCGACAAGCCGCGGATCCAGCAGTGGGCACAACAGCTGATCGACGGCCAGCTCGACAACGGAGCCTGGGGCTATGGCAACGGCGGTCAGGGTGAAGGTTGGTGGGACAACAGTAATACCCAGTTCGCCATCCTCGGTCTGCGCGAAGCGGCGTTCACCACCGGCATGCCGATTAGCCCCAAGGTCTGGGAAAAGGCCCGTAACCATTGGATCAGTTGTCAGTCGGGCCCCGTGAATGCCGCACTGGGTTCCGGTTGGGGCTATGCCACGGACGGCGGGGGCGATGTGCGAGGCAGCATGTCGGTCGCCGGAGTGGCAGCTCTGGAGATCACGAACTCATTTCTGATCCAGGACCGGCTGGACGCCCGCGGTCAACTGGAGTGTTGCGGTCAGGAGGTCAACCCCGCGGCAGAGGCCGTCGATGCGGGCGTTCGCTGGCTGAATAACAACGTACGGATCGCCACCAATCCGGGCGTCGGACGGGGGGCCGGACATCTGCTTTACTATCTCTATGGAATGGAACGGGCAGGCAAATTCAGCGGACAGCGATTCTTTGGCCAGGTCGACTGGTACCGCGAAGGGGCCGCCTTTCTGGTCGAGCAGCAGTCCGCGATTGATGGCACTTGGTCCGGAGATGAGAACAAAATTGTCGGGACCAGCCTCTCGCTGCTGTTCCTCTCGAAGGGGCTCAGTCCGGTGCTGATCAACAAGCTCCAATATGGTCCCCGCCGTCCGAATGGCAACGAGATCGATCGCCCGGATTGGAACTCGCATCGGCACGATGTCTCGAATCTCGTGGACCACATCTCTTCCCGCGAGCTGTGGCCCAAGTACCTGAGCTGGCAGACACTCGATCTCCAGGCCGCCGTCAAACGCGAAGGCGTCTCGGCCTTGCAGCAGGCCCCCATCTGCTACCTGTCCGGAGCGCAGAACCTCGACACCATCGGAGACGACGAAGTCGGGCTGTTGCGGGATTACATCGTGCAGGGCGGATTTCTATTCGCGGTCCAGAACTGCGAAAGCCCCGCTTTCGATCAGGGATTCCGCCAACTCGTCACCCGGATGTTCCCCGATGGTGATTACCAGCTGCGAAAACTGGAGACGACACACGACATCTACCGCAGCGAGACGGTCTTTACCGACAATCCCCCGGAGTTGTGGGGCGTCGATTTTGGATGCCGCACAGCCATCGTGTATGCCCCCTATGACCACGCCTGCCGCTGGGACAAATGGATCAAACACGACACCCGGACCAACCCAGACATCAAGCTGCAAATTGGCAAGTCGATGCAGCTGGGAGTCAACGTCGTGGCCTATGCAACGGGCCGTGAATTGCGTGACAAACTGCAGCGTCCCGAAGAGGTAAAGATCGACGAACTGAACGACGAACGCGGTCAGCTGCGGATCGGTCGCCTCAAGCATAAGGGGGGCTGGGACACCGCATCGAATGCCGTCCGCCACTTGCAAACGGCGCTGAATAAGGTGCAGGTCAAATCGTCCCAGGACTCGCCGATCATTGCCGCGAATGATCCCGCGTTGTTCACCTGCCCCCTGCTCTACATGCATGGTCGAAAGAATTTCATGATTGCCCCCGAGGAAGCGGCTCCGCTCAAGTCATACTTCGAAAACGGAGGATTCCTGATGGCGGATGCCTGCTGCGGTTCCAAACCGTTCGACGACAGCTTTCGCAGGATGATAAAACAAATATTCAGTGAAGACCTGAAGCCAATCCCTGTCGATCATCCGATGTTCAACACTCCGCTGGGGTACAACGTCACTCGCGTCAGGCGGCGCATACCGGCCCCCGGTCAGACCTCGGCTCTGCATGCCGAAGAATCGGTTGGCGAGCCGTTGTTCGAGGGGATCGAAATCAACGGGCGGTTCGTCGTGGTCTACAGCAAGTACGACCTGAGCTGCGCCCTGGAACGGCAACAGACCGTGGCCTGCGCGGGATACCTCAATGAGGATGCCGTGAAGCTCGCCGTGAATATCGTGCTGTATTCGCTGTACCAGTAACGGCTCCCTCTGTTTTGTTCCTGTGCCACGGAAGGAATGCTCGGCTCATGTGGACGGTCCTGCTGCTGATTGCCTCCAACGTCTTCATGACGTTTGCCTGGTACGGGCATCTCAAGTTCAAAGAATCCGCTTTGCCCATCGCGATCCTCGTCAGTTGGGGGATTGCGTTCTTTGAATACTGCCTGCAGGTTCCCGCGAACCGCTGGGGCCATGGGCAATTCACCGCCCCCCAACTGAAGATCCTGCAGGAGGTCATCACACTGGTCGTGTTCGGAATTTTCTCCGTGTTCTTTCTGAAAGAACGACTGCGCTGGAATGAGCTGGCGGGATTCGTCCTGATTCTGGCAGCGGTGGGTGTGGTTTTCGGATTTCGTAGTGACCCATCGGGGAATACGCACGATGCGGGGCAGGCACACGCCCCCGGGACAGAGACCGAAAAGTAGTCGGGGAATCGCGTCAGCAGTCGCTATTCCGGCATTGCGGAGTGGCCACGCTGCCGGAAGGCGGGCGAATTCACGATGGCCAGAATGAAGGCCGACGCCTGATCACCGTGGGCCTTGCCGGACTCGGCAATCTGTCGGACCGCACACTCATCGAAATACTCCAGTCCCCGCCCCAGCGAATAGGTCAGCAACCGCTCGGCAAAGCATCGCCGGAAGTCATCCGCTCTTTCCAGCAGAATCGTCCGCAGTTCTCGCGGACCGTTGAATTTGCGGCCATCGGGTAAATCGCCCGTGGAGTCGACATCGGCATTCCCGTCGTTCGTCCGCCAGACGCCCGTGGCATCGTAGTTCTCCAGTCCAAAGCCCAGTGGGTCCATCAACTGATGACAAGCCGCACAGGCCGGATCGGAACGATGCAGCGCCATCCGCTCCTTCAGTGACAACTCAATGGGGGCCTGACGAGTCGACTCTTTCAGCGGCGGAACATTGGCTGGGGCAGGCGGCGGAGGCGCAGCCAGCAGGTTTTCCAGAATCCACTTGCCACGCTTTACGGGAGAGGTTCGTGTCGGGTTCGACGTGACCGTCAGAATACTGGCCTGTCCCAGGAGACCACCCCGCTGATCCGCGTTCACGCTCACCCGACGAAACTCATCGCCAATGACTCCCTCGATCCCGTAATGCTCGGCCAGCCGCTGATTCACAAAGGTGTAATCCGCAGACAGAAACTCAAGCACACTGCGATCCTCACGCAGGATCGTGTCAAAGAACATCTCGGTTTCCCGCCGCATGTCCGCCCGCAACTCTTTCGTGAACTTCGGGAACCGGCGCGGATTCGGACTGACGTTTGCCAAACTTCGTAGCTGGAGCCACTGCGATGCGAAATTGTCCACGATCGCGCTCGACCGGGGATCGGCCAGCATTCGCCGCGTCTGACGCTCCAGTTCGGTGGGCTGGGTGAGTTGGCCAGCGGCAGCAACTGCCAACAGCGTTTCGTCGGGTGTACTGCTCCAGAGGAAGTACGACAATCGCGTTGCGAGTTCGTAGTTGTCCAGATCGCGAACGGGATTGGGCCCACCGGTGGGGTCCTGCTCCAGCCGGAACAGGAAACGAGGCGACACCAGAACGGCCTGCACGGCGGTCTGGATCCCCCGTTCAAAGCTGCCGCCATCGCTGATCACACTCTGCACAAGCGTGACCAGGCGATCAATTTCGGCATCTTCCACGGGCCGTCGCCAGGCGAGCGGAACCAGCCGCTTCAAAATCGTCTTGGCGGATGCCGCGAAATCACTCGGTCCGGATGGAGTCGCAATCATCAGTCGGCGGTGCGACTCGGGCATTTCTCCCGCCAGCTTGCCAATCGGCCCCGCGACAGCAATCGACACGATGTGAAGATTCCGATCTTCAGCGCCTTTGTCCAAGGGCTTGAAATAGTCGTTCAGAAACGCTGCCCCGACCTTTCGCTTGCCCGCCGAGATGGAAATCCGTTTCTCAATGACTTCGGACTCGTTCGCACGGACAGCCTTAACTTCATACTGGTCGAGTTCCTGTCCATCCAGACGTAATGCCATCTTGGCCAGTTCATCGCCCGCCTGGTCCGCAAATGTCCGGATGCGGAGCAGGTATTCCCCTTCGACGGGAAACTCGAATTCATGGGCCACTTCATCCGTGGAGCCCAGCACTCGTCCGTCGCGAACCGTCTCTGTAATAAAGTCTTCATCTCCCGCCCGAATCGCCCGCCGAGACACCTGCTCCGCAGCTTCCAGGTACCTCTCTAAAAGTACGGGGGGCAATGTCAGCACATCGCCAATGTTGTCGAATCCGTAACCGGTATCATCCGCAGGAAAGTCGGAAGCCGGCTGAAAATCGATCCCGAACAGATCGCGTATCGTGTTGTTGTACTCGGCCCGGTTCAGACGCCGTACCGTGACGCGACCGGGATACGTGGAGCCTTCGCATGGTACCGTGATCGCTCTGGCGTTTATCCACGCCACGATCTTCGCCCGCTCCTCATCGGTCGGCTGAGCTTCATCCACCGGGGGCATGATTCTGTTTGCCAGCTGGACGTGGATTTTCTTCCACTGATTGCGATCCAATGTTCCAGCCCGATTTTCGGGGAGCAGATCAAAGGCGATCCCCGCCTGCCCCTGGTCCCCTTGATGACACTCGCCGCAATACTTGTTAAGCAGCGGGAGCACCTCGCGTCCGTAGTCGAGTTGCCCACCGGGATCCGGCTGAGGATCAACCGCCCAGAGCGGACTTGCAACAGCCAAAAACCACAGGCACGACAGCGCAGAGCGGAGCATCAATATCATCCACAGGCAGGAAGTCTGGCAGGCACCGGGACCGCGCGTCCCTGAATCAGGCAGGATCTCCAGTATAGACATCCGAATGGATGAATGAGAATTGATCCTCATCAAAAGCAAACGGCGGGTGTGAACGAAGTCACACCCGCCGTCGGCTTAATCGAATGGAATTCAGTGACCCTACTTGAGAGCCGCCATGACCTGCTCAGTAATCATCTTGACGAGCGTTTCCATGTCGACGTTCCCCGCCCCGCCTTTGCCGCTCTCATAGGCGGGCTTTTGCAGGTAGCCGGGGAACTGCGGCGGGGCTTCAAAGGCGGAGACCTTGGGAGCGTCCCCTTCCTTGTAGCCATCGCGGAACGCCGTGTTGCTGCACAGGTCGCAGTTCTCATCGTGGAACCGCGGATCGTCGAACCCGAGCCGCTTCTTCAAGTCGAGCAGCTCGCGGGACTTCTTCTCGTTCAGGTAGGTGATCCCGCCCAGCTGTTGCGAGAGGATCAGGATGCGGCAGTAGGCATCGAGGATCTCGGTCTTCCAGTACGCCTCTTCCAGGTCCTTACCGAAGCTGACCGTCCCGTGATTGGCGAGGATGATCGTGTTCGACGACTTGAGGAACGGGACGACCGTGTCGGCGAAGCCCTGAGCGCCCGGGGTCTCGTAGGGAGCCAGCGGAACTTCTCCCATGAAGACCTCGATCTCCGGCAGCACGCACTGCGGAATCGCCTCACGGCAGACCGCGAACGCCGTAGCGTGAGGGGGGTGGCAGTGAACCACAGCCTTCACGTCCGGACGATGCTTCATGATGGTCAGGTGCAGCAGGATTTCGCTGGTCCGCTTCCGCTTGCCAGCGAGCTGGTTCCCGTCCAGGTCGACCATGCAAATATCATCCGGGGTCATGAACCCCTTGCAGATGTAGGTCGGGGAACAGATGACTTCGTTCTCGCCGACGCGGTACGAGATGTTCCCGTCGTTGGCGGCTGCGAAGCCTTTGTTGTAGACCCGGCGACCGATCTCGCAGATCTGTTCTTTGATTCGCGGGTTGTTGAAGAGTGGGTGGTAGGACATGGCGTGTTCTTGTCTGCTGTGAAAATGTGAGAAGTGTGTGGGTTGCGAGTTGTGGTTCGTTGAGACTTTGATCGGCAGAGGGCAGGGGAAACTAAGAGCTTTCCCGTTCCTCCAGATTGATGGAATCGAGGATCGCCGCATTATACGCATCAACCGGCTTCGTGTCGGGATGAAACGGAGCGGCCGCTTCTGCCGACTCGCTCAGCGCCACGAAGCTCCCTTCTCCGGCCCCCAGTGAGTCAAACATTGCGAGGGGTTCGCCCCGGCCCGCCTCGTCGCCTTGCAGCCCTTCGCGGGTCAGTGGAACGACCAGCTTGTACGACGCCCCCTTCAACGAAGGATGACTCCGCACCAGCGTCACTTTGCCAATCACTTGGGCGATTCGCATGGCTATTTCGCCCCCGTAAAAGAGCTGATGGTGTTCTTGAGTTCGAAGTAGCTCCGCCCCGTCGGGTCGATGGCAATGCAGTTGAGCCGCAGCTGTTCGCGGGAGGACTGCACATCGGCGGGGTTCGAGACGGGGACCGCACGCACCTTGTCGTGACGGTTGGCCCGGCAGGCGGCGCGGAAGTGCTGTTTGGCGAGAATGACCACGCCGGCCGATTCGCCGCGACAGATCGCGCTGATCGCCAGCGTGGCCGCATCATCGGGACAGCCGAGAATCTCGCGGCTCCAACTGGTCCCGAGTTCGCTCGTCAGCCGCGACACAGCGGGCGAACTGGTCACGGTGATCAGCTTCCAGGAAGTGATCCCCGGAGCACCTGGACTGGGCGAGGCTTTCGGTCCGGCAGCACTGGCTCGAATCAACTGGGCCTTGCTGGCCTTGAGAAAGTCATGTGCCGTCGGAGTGAGGATCGCTTTATCGGGCACAACGATCTGCGTGGCCCCGACGGCTTTCTCGGCGAGCAGGTCGCCGGTGATGACGCGGTCGGAGAGATGAGAGACGAGAGGTGAGGGATGAGTGATCGGAGGTTGAGCCACCGACTGACGCTGCTCATTCACTAACCTCTCACCACTCACCACTAACCCCTTCGGCGCAGCCGCAATCGTCGCACTGAGTTGCCTCAGCACGTTAGCGACGATCTGGTCGACGGCGGTCGAATCGAGCATGGGAGAATGGTGAGTGGTTAGAGGTGAGTGAGGGCTTGCTGGCTGATTGCTGAAAGCTGATGACTGATTGCTATGACTCAGTCCTTGATCCCGATTACCGCGAATCGCACCGGAGTGTCAACGCGGCCCATGAAGTCGCGGATGGCTGCTCCATCGGCCGTAATCATCACCTTGTCCCCCATGGAACTGCCCAGATGGTCGATCGCGATCTGCGGGTCGCCGTCATCCCCTCCGGCCAGGTCGAGCGGCTGCACGATCAACAGCTTCCAACCGTTTAAGGCCGGATGCTTGATCGTGGAGTTCGTTCGACCGATGACAGAGGCGAGTTGCATGACTGTTGTTCACGGGAAATAGCGAGCGGCAGACGTTAGTCTGCCGTGATTAGCGAGGTTTCACGGCAGACTAACGTCTGCCGCTCGCTGCTAGACGATCCGAAGATCATCCACCATGCAGCACCGCCGCACGCGGGTGAACGTCAGGGGGTTGGTGACCCCTTCACCGGTCGGCGTGGCGATGCTGAACGACAGGTAGCCTTCTCCACCCAGTCCCAGACCTGCGGGCGAGGCCCCGTTCTTGATGAAGAGCGTGGTGTCCATCGCGTGAGCCATGATGCTCATGTTCCGCACATTGCGGGAGTGAATGATCGCGGTGTGGCGGAAGCCGTGTTCGAACTCGACGGCCAGATCGACGGCGTGCTGGAAGTTCTTCGCTCGCACGAACGGGACGAAGGGCATCATCTGCTCTTCGGGGACAAACGGGTTGTTCGTGTCGGTCTCGCCGTAGAGCAACTGGGTTCCGGCGGGGACGCGGAGGCCGATCTTCTCGGCCAGCACCGCGGGGTCTTTGCCGACCAGATCGCGGTTCAGTACCCAGTGATCGCCGGGCTTCGGCGGGGGCGAGAAGGCCACCTTGGTCAGGGCTTCGACCTGCTGAGCATTCAGCCGGTAAGCCCCGTGACGGGCCATTGCTTCCATCAGGGAATCGAAGATCGGCTGCACGGCGAAGACTTCCTTCTCGCCGATGCACAGCAGGTTATTGTCGAACGCTGCTCCCGAGATGATCGACTTGGCCGCGTTATCGATATCCGCTGTCTCGTCGACGACGACGGGCGGGTTGCCGGGTCCAGCGACGACCGCCTTCTTGCGGCTGGCCATCGCAGCGCGGGCGACAGCGGGTCCACCAGTGACACAGAGCATCTTAATGCCGCGATGCTGGAAGATCGCATCGGCGGTTTCCAGCGTCGGCTTCTCGATGATCGTGACGATGTTCTCGATGCCGATCGCGTCCGCGAAGAGCTTGTTGAACCGCCGCACCCCTTCACAGGCGATCCGCGCCCCATTCGGGTGCGGGTTCACGACCATCGTGTTGCCGCCCGCCACCATGTTAATGATGTTCCCCGCCAGCGTCGGCAGCGAGTGCGTGACCGGCGTGATGGCCCCGATGACACCGAACGGAGCGTACTCCTCGACCGTCAACCCGTGGTCGCCGCTGAAGACGTTCGACTTCATGTACTCCGTGCCGGGGACCAGCTTGATGATCTTCAGCTTCTCAATCTTGTGATCGAGCCGACCGACCTTGGTCTCTTCGAATTCGGCTCGCCCGAGTTCTTCGGCCTGCTGCTCGCACATCGTCTTCACGATGCGGCAGACCTCGGTACGGGCGGCCATGCCCTTCTTGGTCAGTTGAGCGAAGGCTTCCGTGGCGGCTGCGACGGCTTCGTCGACCGTCTGAAACACGCCCCAGTTCCCGCTGCCGCCGGGGCGATAGCTGTTGGTATTCGAGGCCGAGACGACGGGGATGCCGTTCGTCTTAGGGGCTGGAGCCGAACCGGGAGCGGGCCGCTTGCCGAGTTGGGCGAGGACCTGTTCGACGACGGAACGGATGGCGGTTTCGTTGGTTTGCATGGGAAGGTGAGTGGTAAGAGGTGAGTGGTGAGAGAAGGGATCAGGGGTGCCTAGCCCACGGGTCGCTCATCCTCGTGAGCCCCGTTCTCGTCGAGCCATTGCTCGATTCGCATCTTCGATGGGATGTGGTTCAGCATCAGACCGACTAGAAACACCGCGATGGCCAGTGACCACCAGTGGTGTTCCGTCATGATGGTGAAGATCACGAATAGAGTGGCTCCTTCGAGCAGGGCCACGGCGATGATCGTCTTCGTCATGTAGGCTTGCAGGAACGTCGGGCGGTCGCCGTTCGCGTTGCGGGTCGCGGCCTGGGCCACGATCGGCGGAATCACGAACGACAGCAGCGTGTTCGTGAGGGCCATCCCCGCTGCCATCAAGCTCAACTGCATCTCCTTGGCGGGCTTATTGAAGGCCCCCGTGAAGACGACGAACGCTCCAAACATGACGCAGCCCATCACCAACGCAGCGACGATAATCGTCAGTAGCGTCGCCACCTTCCCGGGATCGGTCGGCTTTGGCTGGTTCTGATTTTGCGGGATGATGGGGAACATGCGGGGCCTCCTTTCTCGGAACGCCCACGGGGGGCTTAGGCTCACTCTTCACTGATGACTGACCACTGAAGACTGACTACTTCCCTCACTCGTGATTCTTGAAGATCGTCGTATCCCCGACCGTCACCGTGTCGACGATTCCGATGATCGTGCAGTCGACCGGCAGCTTCTTGGTCTCGTCCGTGAACCGGGCACTAGACCCCTGAACGATCAACACCACCTCGCCCTCTCCCGCCCCGACGACATCGACGCTGATGAAGGAGCGACCGGTCCCAACGAGTTCCCCCTTGGTCTTCTCGTTGACGCGGAGTGGTTCCACGACGACCAGCTTCTGGCCGATCATGGAGTCGACTTTGGTCGAGGCGACGACCGAGCCAGTGATTCTTGCGAGGAACATGAGATTGACCACGGAGGCACGGAGGCACGGAGAAGAAAGGGTCACAGGACTCGTCTGTGAATTCCGTCTTTGAGTGTCTCGCAGTTGAAGTTGATGAGCAGTCCGACTTTGATCTGACTGATGCGGAGGTAAGTCAGGAGTTGAGCTTCGTGGACGGGGTTGATGGCTTCAATGGCCTTGAGTTCCAGTAGCACGCAAGCTTCGACGAGAAGGTCAGCCCGGTAACCACAGTCGAGTCGAATTCGTTTGTAACGAACCGGAAGTTCCAGCTGCCGCTGAAACTTCAACCCCGCTTGACTCAACTCGTAGCACAGGCATTCCTCGTAAGCATTCTCCAGTAGCCCCGGCCCCAGTTCCCGATGAACTTCGATCGCTGCTCCAATGATCCTCGAAGTGATGTCGGCATGAATCAGACTCCCTTCCATCTCCGTGCCTCCGTGCCTCCGTGGTCCACTTCCCCCTTTTGACCGTCACTCAACATCCCCTGACCGCTTCCACGCTCTGGCGAGCAACCACGATCTCTTCATTGGTCGGCAACGTCCAAATTTGCGTCCGGCTGTCCGCCGTGCTCAGCTTAGCCTCACCCTTGGCGGTCTTGTTCAGCGACTCATCCAGCTTGATCCCGGCGAAGTCGAGGTTCTTCGTGGCGTGAGTTCGAACCCACTGGCTGTTCTCGCCGATGCCGCCGGTGAAGACGATCGCGTCGGCTCCGTTCAGCACGGTCAGGTAGGCCCCGATGTACTGGCGGATGCTGGCGGCGAAGACGTTCATCGCGAGAGCGGCCCGAGCGTGGCCCTTCGCAGCTGCTTCTTCCAGGTCGCGGCAATCGGCGGACAATCCACTGATGCCGAGGAGCCCGCTCTTGGACGAGAGGTCTTCCAGCACTTGCGGAAAGGTCTTGCCGGTCGCTCGCATGATGACCGGGATCGAGAAGGGGTCGAAGTCGCCCACGCGGTTGTTATGAGGCAACCCCGTCTGCGGCGTCATCCCCATCGAGGCCGATTGCGACACGCCGCCGACCATCGCACAGATCGAGTTGCTACCGCCCAGGTGGCACGAAATGACCTTGAGGTCGCTACGTCCCAGAATCTGAGCGATCCGCGTCCCGATGTACCGATGGCTGGCCCCGTGATATCCCCAGCGGAGAATCCCGAGGTTCTCGGTCCACTCGTGAGGCACCGCATACGTTCGGTATTCCGCAGGCACCGTCTCGTGGAACCCTGTCTCCAGGGCCGCCACCAGTGGCATCTTCGGAAAGGCGGCGCGCAGTTGGCGCATCGCCCGGGCATACGGCGGGTTGTGAGCGGGGGCGACATCGGCCAGGGCCTCCATCGCATCCAGCAGTTCGTCGTTGACGATCCGCACTCCGCTCAGCTTGCCGGCGAAGACCGCCTTGAACCCGATGGCCGACACCTCTTCCACCGATTTGATGCAGCCGGTTTCGGGGTGGGTCAGCTGTTCGAGGCAGATCCGGACCGCTTCGGCGTGATCGGCGATCCGGCGGGAAACTTGCTCCCGCTTTCCGGCGATCTCAACAAAGCAGGTTCCCTCAGCATCCTGTCCGATCCGCTCGATGCCCCCGCGAGCCAGTTGGCTCTCGGTGGTCATGTCGTAGAGTCGGTACTTGAAGCTGGTGGAGCCGAGATTGGCAACAAGAACGAACATGGAAGTTCTCAGTGGTCAGTTTTCAGTCGTCAGTCTTTGTTTTCTGAACGCGTTGCATGAGTGCCGAAAGCATCCGCTTGATCTCGTGGACATCCTGAATCAGAGTCTGACTTTCATCCACCGAGAGGTAACCCAGATCAGTGGCTAGAATCAGGTGGTACTCTGTTTCGGAGGCGGAGCCTGCGGCGATCTGCAAGAAGCGACCAAAGTTGCCAGATGAGTGACCTCACCCCTCGGCGATGTTCGTCGGAACCGACGAACTGCTTCGTCGAATCTGACTCACCAGTCCATACAACTCGTCGCGTGGAAACGCAGCAGTTGTACGATAGATCGCGAGTGTCAGGGCGTGTGACTTCTTCCAGACCTGAAGTGAGCGAAAGTCTTGCATTCACTCACCTCTCAGACTGACTACTGACAACTGAGGACTGAAAACTTCACTAGATGAAGTTCTTCATCAAGCCGGCTTCCGGGCGAGGGATCACGTGCGAGGAGATCAGCTCGCCGACCTTGGCCGCGGCGGCGGCTCCGGCATCAACGGCGGCGCGGACGGAGCCGACATCGCCCTTGATGACGGTGGTGATGTACGCACCGCCGATGGGGATCTGCTTGACGAGGGTGACGTTCGCAGCTTTGAGCATGGCGTCGGCAGCTTCGATCTGCGCGATCATGCCCTTGGTTTCAACGAGACCGATGGCATCGTTCATGAGGTGGCCTTTGGCGAATGGCTGATGGCAAATGGCCAGCAGCGCTGTGAAAGGGATGTTAGCCGTCGAGCTCGCTCGACGTGCCAGCGAAACGAAGGATCAACTAAGCCGGTGACTTGGCGGGAGCCGAGACTTTCGACTTCGGAATGACCGAGGCGAGTTCATCGTGCGGGCGAGGAATCACCTGCACGCTGACGACATCGCCGACCTTACCAGCCGCGCTGGCACCGGCGTCCACTGCGGCCTTGACCGCGGCGACGTCACCGACAAAGAAGCCGGTGACCAGACCGCTGCCGATCTTGTCCCAGCTGAGCATTTGGACGTTCGCGGCCTTGAGGGCAGCGTCCGACGCTTCGATGAGGGCGATGAGACCTTTGGTCTCGATCATGCCCAGGGCTTCCATTTTGGCCATTGGGTTATCTCCAGGGGGGGGGATTTTCACCACGGAGGCACGGAGACACGGAGGTGAGTCCGAAGTCTTCATTCATTCGTGGAACAGGGGTGGTGTCCGCATGGGTCAAGGGAGGGAGGAACGAGGCGGAACCGTCTCTCATTTCCTCTCCGTGTCTCTGTGTCTCCGTGGTGAATCAATGCTTGTGACAAGCACAATCCACGGCTTTGAGCAGCTCGACTTTCGTCGCGTGTTCGAGGTCCACCGCGTTGCCTTCATCCGTGTCGAGGTGAACTTCCAGCTTGATCTTGTCGTCACCGCCGCGAACCTTCAGGTTCTCCAGAACCGTCGTGCAGCTCGGGGACTCGATGCGGAGGTGCATCGCGTCACCGTTCTTCACGCCGTAGAAGGCCATCTCGGCGGGGTTCATGTGAACGTGACGCATCGCGCGGATCACGCCTTGGCTCAGTTCCAAGCTGCCCACCGGACCGACGAGGAGGGCCGCTGCGGAGCCCTTCACATCGCCGCTGATCCGCACGGGGAGATCGAGTCCCAGCGAGATCGAATCGGTGAAGGCGAGTTCGACTTGCGAGTCACCACGACACGGGCCGAGGACGCGGACCTCGGGCAGCATCCGGCGACGCGGGCCGACGATCGCAACCGTCTCTTCGGCGGCGAAGTAGCCCTCTTGGTAAAGCCACTTCTTGGGGGTCAGCTGGTGCCCCTTGCCAAAGAGGATCTCGACATGCTCCTGGGTCAGGTGGCAATGCCGAGCCGAGATGTTCACGACGAGCGGATTCGGCTTGGTGGCCGGAACCACAGAGCCATTGCCGCCCATCTGAACCATCAGAACATCGCGAACGATGCGTTCGACATCTGTGCGGGTGATGGACATGTGTCGAGAATCTCTCCGTTGTGAGTTTTCTGTTGTCAGCGAGAAGTGCTCAGCTCTCAGTCATCAGTTTTCAGCCAGAAAAGCACTGCATCTCTGACTGAAAACGGATGACTAACCACTGACAACTTCCCTCACTCGGCGATCACCAGCTCGATCCCGTTCTTTCGAACGATATCTCGCCAGCGGTCGCTCAATCCGCTGTCGACCACCAATTTGTGAACCCGGTTGAGCGGACACAACGGGACCAGTTCGGAGTGGCCGAACTTGCTGCTGTCGGTGGCCAGGATCACTTCATCGGCAGCATCGAGCATCTGCTTCTGGGTTTCGACGAGGAGCGAGTTCTGATTGAACAGCCCTTCTTCCGTGATTCCTCCAACGCCGATGATCAGCCGCCGCACCTTCAGAGATTTGAGAGCGGCCTCCGTCAGCGGACCAAGGACCACTCCGGTTCGCGGATAGAGAAACCCCCCCAGCACCACCAACTCGACCCCCGGCACCGACATCAGATGGTTCATAATCGGCACCGAATTGGTGACGACCTGAACCCCTTTGCCAGCCAGATGTTTCGCCACGTGGAGAGTTGTCGTTCCGCCATCCAGAAGGATCGTCTCGCCCGTTTGGATCAGCTCAGCCACCCTCTTCCCGACCCGTTGCTTCTCGTTAAGGGCCTGGTTTTGCCGGTCATCGAAGGCCGGTAAGGCCTCGCCGACGCCTGCAGCACCGCCGCGAGTGCGCCGAATCTGTCCAGTTCGATCAAGATACTCCAAATCCCGCCGAACAGTGCTTTCACTGACTCCCACAGACTCAGCGATCTCGTGAAGGCTGACGAAACCCTTGTTTTCTATGAATTCCCGAATGTTGCCACGTCGTTGGTCGAGCAACATGAATGGGTCTCCAAGATCCACAACGTCTGAGTAGACTTCCCAGTCCACCCAATCATCTCTCGCAATGCATGAGCATCAAGTGGAATTCAGTCACATTCTGTCAGAATGTCCCAGAATCGCAACCCAATCAGCCATCCGATCGACAGCGGGGCCTCTCTTGCATCGGCACGCCAGTCAAAGATGTTCGGCGAAGCCCATGGTGGCAAAGTCAAATCGTAAATTGACGCCCCGTAGAACGTTCTTCAAAGACCACGCAGGTTACGACGATCGGCGAACACGGGTAGTTTGTGAGTTGTCGGCAACTTGTCCGGCTCAGCTGTCCCCGCCTCGGTCGCCCAGGAAGCCACCATTCCCTTGCATCGAGAGTAGGGCAAGGTCACATTGCCAAGCTGGGACGCTCCGCGTGAGCGTCCGTAATTCCGCCCTGCACTGCCTCCTCCGGAGTCTTCCCGCCATGACTACCCCCGCCACTGGTCGTATCGTTCTGCGTTCCGGCGAAGCCCTCGTCGAAGTTGAAGGTGGCCCGGCCTACCTGGCCTGCGAACCGGAAGTGGTCATCGGCGAGCTGGACGGACCGGTGGGCTACTCGATCGCCCAGATGATTGGAAATCAGGTCAAAGGCCACTCCAAGGTGTTTGCCATCCTGAACTGTGATGTCCAGGTCCGTCCCACCACCGTCATGGTCAGCAAGGTCACGGTCGATTCGACGGCCTACACCAACGTGCTCATGGGAACCGTCCAGGCAGGCATTGCGAACGGAGTTCTGGACGCCGTGCGGGCCGGGGACATTCCCAAAGAAAAGGCCAACGATCTGGGCATTATCGTCTCGGTCTGGCTCGATCCGTCGGTGGTCGAGGAGAAAGTCGATCATCAGCAGCTGTTCGACGTCAATCGCCAGGCCACGGCAAAGGCAATTCGCAAGGCGATGCGATGCGAGCCGACGATCGACTGGCTGCTGGAAAACCAGGACAAAATCACCCACTGCTTCCACGAAATGGGGCTGAACGGCCAGCTGTAACCGCCGAGCCCTCCAGCAAGATCGCGGAGCAGCAGCTTTCCGGCATGACGGCGACTCGCAGTTCAGCCACTCCAATCGATATGCTGTGGATATTGTCACACTCGCTTTTCTCTGGACCCGCTGATGGCCTCGAACTCTGAACTTGTCGAACAACTCCGCTGGCACAAGTTTTCCGTGCTGAACGATGGGTTCATCTGTCTCGTGGATTGCATGGGCGATGACTCCGCTGTCGTTCAGGCAGCTCGCGTCAGTTACGGCGAAGGGACCAAAAAAGTCTCCGATGACCGGACCCTGATTCGTTACCTGATGCGGCATCGGCACACGACGCCGCTGGAAATGGCGGAGATTAAGCTTCTGGTCCGCGTGCCGATGGATTGCTGGCGGCAGTGGATTCGCCATCGGATGGCCAGCGTCAATGAGTACAGCACGCGATACTCGGTCGCCATCGATTCGATGCAGGCCACTCCTCCGAATGAGTGGCGAATCCAGGCGACCAATAACCGTCAGGGCAGCGACGGTCATCTCTCACTCGACAAGGGGCAAACGCTCTCCAAATCAGAAGCGGCTTTCCAACACGCTGCGGAGAAGCTCTATCAGGAGCGGCTTGAAATGGGCGTCGCCCGTGAGCAGGCCCGTAAAGATCTGCCATTGTGTACCTATACCGAGGCTTACTGGAAAATCGATCTGCACAATCTGTTGCACTTCCTCGCGCTGCGTATGGACTCACACGCTCAACTGGAAATTCGCCAGTACGCGACCACGATCGGAGAACAGATTGTGGCCAAGCTATTCCCCATGGTGTGGGAAGCATTTATCGACTATCGCCGGGATGCCAGCGCGTTGTCGCGTCTGGAGATCGGCGTGATCCAGAGGTTCGTCCAACTGGCCCGCGAACGCGGGGTCAACATGCCGGGCGATGAGGCCCTGTTCCTCGCCGCACAAGATCCCGCGTGGGTCTCGCTGGCTCGATCCCGCGAACGGGATGAGTGCCGAGAGAAGCTCGAGCTGCTGGGCATGCTGGCTCCCACTGCGGAGTAGTTGCCGAGCCCCTGACACTGAATGTTCCACTTGTGATTCCGTAACGCCCTGGAGGGGAAGTTCACCATGTCGCGTCCCATGTTGTCTTCACGTCGTGCGTTTCTCGGTCAAACGGCGGCGATCGCGGTGGGCTGGCATGTGGCCTCGGCCCGCCCTGCCTGGTCGGCTCCCACTCCGAACGAAAAGCTGAACATCGGCGTGATCGGTCCGGGCGGTCGTGGGTTTGATAACCTGCAGGGGGTTGCCGGAGAGAACATCGTCGCGATCTGCGATGCGGACCTGCGGCGGGCCAAGAATGCGTTTGAGAAGTTCCCCGGTGCCACGCAGTACCAGGATTTCAGGCGAATGATCGAGAAGGAAAAGCTCGACGCCGTGGTCGTCAGCACACCGGACCACATGCATGCACCGGCCAGCTTGTGGGCGATGCGGCGTGGGCTGCACTGTTATTGTGAGAAGCCGCTCGCGCATTCGGTCTGGGAAACCCGGATCATGGCCCAGACCGCCAAGGAACATCATCTGGCCACGCAGATGGGGACACAAATCCATGCGACGGATAACTACCGCCGCGTCGTGGAAGTGATCCAGTCAGGAGCGATTGGCCCCGTAACAGAAGTTCAGGTGTGGGTCAATAAGGACTGGGGTGGTGGTGAGCGACCGACCGACACGCCCGAAGTGCCCAAGGATCTTGACTGGGAAGCCTGGCTCGGGCCCGCTCCGTTCCGTCCGTATCATTCGACGTATCTCCCCGCCGAATGGCGACGCTGGTGGGTGTTCGGAAACGGAACTCTGGGCGACATGGGCTGCCACTATATCGATCTGGTCTTCTGGGCTTTGGCTCTACGACATCCCACAACGATCGAAGCCAGCGGACCCGCGGTGCATGCCGAGACATGTCCTCGCGGCATGAAAGTCACCTGGGAATTCCCGACTCGCGGCGAACTGCCGCCCGTGAAGGTCACCTGGACCGACGGGAACATGACCGAGAACAAGCACGATGGCCACGAGTTCCCCGGCGCGGGGATCTATTTCAAGGGTTCAAAGGGCTCGATGTTCGCCGACTACGGAGGATACCGACTCTTTCCTGAAGACCAGTACAAGGAATTCAAGGCCCCTGCCCCGACGATTGCCGCGTCCGTTGGTCATCATCAAGAATGGATCAACGCCTGCAAGACCGGGTCGCCGACGCTGTGCAACTTCGACTACTCCGGGGCTCTGAGCGAGAGCGTTCTGCTGGGCATGGTCGCGTTCCGTGCGGGTCAGAAGCTGGCGTGGGACGGGGCCACCATGCAGGTCAAGAACAGTGACAAGGCGCAAGGACTGCTCAAACGCGAGTACCGAACGGGATGGGAGATGTGAACGCCCGGGGCTACTTCATTACCGGCACCGATACGGGCGTTGGCAAAACTGTATTCACCTCCCAGTTGGCTCGATTCCTGACAGCGAATCCAAGAGCGGCGGAATCGGTGGCCGCTTACAAGCCTGCCTGCTCGGGAGCCGAATGCCGTACAGGAGAGCCTCCCGCGTGGGCCGATGTCGAAGCCCTCTTCGCTGCCACAGGGGAAGCGTTTCCTCGGAACCGTATTTGTCCCCAGACATTCCTTGCTCCGCTCAGTCCGCCGACAGCTGCGGCGCTGGAAGGCCGCAAGGTGGACGAGGGGCTCCTGGTGGAGGGGTACCTCTGGCTGGCTGAGCGGGCGGAGATCGTACTTGTCGAGGGGGCTGGCGGGTTCTATTCGCCGATCTCCACAAACTGGCTGAATGCCGATCTGGCCCAGCGAATCGGCTTGCCGGTGATGATCGTCGCCCCCCATCGACTAGGAACGATTAACCAGACGCTTCTAACCATCGAAGCCATCCGCCATCGCGGACTGAAAATCGCCGGCGTGGTACTCAATCAGCTCAGCCCCACACCCGACCCATCCCTCGCCTCGAACGCAGAGGAGATCTGTCAGCGGGGTAATATTCGATTGTGGGGGACGCTGGCCTATGGGGGCGGATGGTCCGGGAATCACCAATCGATCTGGCATTCGATTCAAGCGGAAGTCAGAATGCACTAAGATCAATGCTCACTGTTGCGTTCGCTGTCATGCAGGAGTCGACCAATGTCTCACCACTTCTCCCGCCGTACTTTCCTGCGTGGCTTGGGCGTTTCCATGGCGCTCCCCTGGATGGAGTCGCTCCCCGTCTGGGGGGATGAGATCACCTCCACAGCCCAGCATGCCAGCGAGGCCCCCGTCCGCGTGGCGGTCCTCTTCTCCGGCAACGGCTATCACAGCCGTGAGTTCTGGGCCAAGGGCGAAGGCGCCGCGATGGAGTTGGGGCAGGTTCTGGCCCCGCTGCATGATTTCCGCGAGAAGCTGCTCTTTGTGCAGGGGCTGTATAACGTCGAAGCCACCAAGGGGAACATCCACAGCTCCCAGACCGGCAACATCCTGTCGGGAGCTCCGCTGGCCTCGGGCGGAGAGATCAAGTCGGGGACCAGCTTCGATCAGCTTCTAGCCCAGACCTATGGCCGGTCAACGAAGGTGCCCAGCCTGGTCTTGGGATGCGAGGCGGCCAACCCCTCGGTCCACAAAAATTACTCGATGCTCTACAGCTCGCACATCTCGTGGTCGTCTCCCACGACGCCGACGCCACTGGAGCTATACCCAGCCCTTGCGTTTGACCGGCTGTTCAAGGATGGGGCGCAGAAGGGAGACAAGAGTGTCCTCGATGCGGTGCTGGAGGATGCGGGAGATATCCGCCGCCAGATCAGCACTAGCGATCAGCGTAAGCTGGACGAGTACCTGGACTCGGTCCGCGATGTCGAACAGCGGATTGACCAGGCGGGGAAGAAGGGCGAACTGCAAGGCTGGCGGCCCACCCTCGACAAGCCGAACATCGAGCGCCCGGCAGACGGCATCCCGCAGAACATCGCCGACCATATGCGGTTGATGTGCGACATTCTGGTGCTGGGGTTCCAGACCGATACGACGCGGATCGGCACGCTGAAGCTCAACAACGACCACTCCTCGCTACGATTCCCGCACCTGGGTGTGGACTACATGATCCACCACTTGCTGTCGCACTCCGACACGGCCGACTGGCTGAAAGTCAATCAGTTCTTCTTCGAACAGCTGGGCTACATCGCCCGCAAACTCGATGGAATTCAGGAAGGGGACCGCACGCTGCTGGACAACTCAATGCTGATGATGTGTTCCAGTATGATGACCGGCGGCCACAACAACGATCAGCTGCCCGTGGTCGTCCTCGGCAAAGGCGGCGGCCGCATCCAGACTGGCCGGTCCGTGAACTATCGGGACCAGCCGAACCGCCAGATGTGCCGCTTGTACATGTCGATGATGGACAAGATGAACGTCCGCCCGAAGACGTTTGGGGATGCGACGGAAATGCTGAATGAGGTGTGACGGACCTCAGGGCGTGATGCCCAGGCATGGCGTTGGGACACTTGGGTGACGCAGGAACGAGAGGAATCGAAAGGCGAGCGTCTCCTTCGTGGCCTCTTGTTGTTGCACAACCCAGACGCTCAAAGCAGCGTCCGGGCCACCCCGCGGATCATACCGGCAAAGAGTTCACATCCGCCCGTTGCAGAACAGGTTGCGTCATGAGGTCGATCCAACTCCGCGTCGCGTTTGTATCCATAGATTACATAGAATTCAACAGAATACGATAGGTCAGGCTTTGCCTGAGCGTCTGTGTGATGTGAGTTGGGTAATGGGCCGATGTTTCTCGGCAGGCTGACGCCGTGCCGCTCTTGGGGGATTCAGGACGGGCAGGTGTGCCCGCCCTACGGTCACACGAGAATCGGCAGGCCGGGGAAGGAGCCGTGCTGGACTTCCTGGGTGACGATTTCGCCGAGCAGAGTGGTCTGCGTGCAGTCGGTGACTTCGATCTTGGCGAACGTCCCGGCGAGGCGCGGGTTGCCTTCGAAGACGACGATCCGGTCGCAGGTCGTGCGGCCCACGAGTTGGATGGGGCCGGAAGAGGGGCCTAGGGAAGAGGGGCTAGAGCCTAGGGCCAGAGGGGGGGAGTCCAACTGGACGAGCGAGTCCGTGTTGCACGAACCACAATCGTCATGGTCATGATCGTGCGAATGCTCGGTGTTTGGCTCTAGACCGCTCTCCACCACTCCTGGCATCGGGTAAGCCAGATTCGCATCCTCCGCAGCTCGTCCGTCATTGCGACTCGCCTTGGCGGTCCACTTACTGGGGCCTTCGACCAGGATCTCGACGCGGCGGCCGATGAACTCGGCGTTGGTCTCTTCACAGATAGCTGTCTGAATCGCCAGCAGTTCATTATTACGGCGGCGTTTCACATCCTCGGGGATGTCATCCTTCCAGAGATCGTCCGCCTTGGTGCCGGGGCGGGCGCTGTATTTGAAGATGAAGCTGTTCTTGAAGCGGAACTCGCGGACGGCATCGCAGCAGGTTTGGAACTGCTCTTCGGTTTCACCGCAGAAGCCGACAATGAAGTCGCTCGACACCGAACAATCGGGCAGCGTGGCCCAGATGCGGTGCATCATGTCGCGGTACTCTTCGACCGTGTAGCCGCGCTTCATTCGTTTGAGGATCTCGTTGTCACCGTGCTGCAGCGGCACATGCAGATACCGCGAGACCTTCGGCAGGTCGCGCATCGCCTGCAACAGATCATCCGTCATGTCCTTCGGGAAGTTCGTCACGAACTTGATCCGCTGAATCCCCGGCGTGTCGTGGATCGCAGCCAGCAAGTCAGCCATCCGCGACAGCTTGCCATCGGCGGTGTGCTTGTAGCTGTTGACGGTTTGGCCGAGGAGGGTGACTTCGCGGACCCCTTGCGATGCGAGTGATTCGACCTCGCGCTTGATGTCAGCGATGGGGCGCGACTGCTCCGGCCCGCGAGTCATTGGCACCACGCAATAGGTGCAGAACTTGTCGCACCCGAACATGATCCGGGTGTAGGCCTGCCACGGGCTGGGACGCATCTCGGGATCGCGGAGCGGGTCGTAGCTCTCGAACGACTGGGCCACCTCGGAGCGCGAGCCTTCCTTGCGGTCGAGGCTGATGGCCACGGTCTTCTTGCGAGTCGCCCGGGCCTCGTCGACAAGGCGTGGAATCTCGCCCAGCTGTCCGGTGCCGACGATGATGTCGACATGCGGGGCCCGCTGGAAAATCTTCTCCTGGTCCTTCTGGGCCATACAGCCAATGACGCCGATGACCTGCTCCGGGCGGCTGCGTTTGGAGTACTTGATCCGGCCCAGCGACGAATATATCTTCTGCTCGGCGTGTTCGCGGACCGAGCAGGTGTTGAAGAGGACCGTGTCGGCCTCGCCGATCTGATCGGTCAGGGTGTACCCCTGATTCCGCAGGGCGGCGACAACCAGCTCGCTATCGAGCACGTTCATCTGGCAGCCGACGGTTTCGATGAACAGTTTTCCGTTGTGCGGCATGGGAGCGTTCAGAGACTCAGGCGGGTACGAGATTGACCGGACATGCCTCCGGCCATGGGCGGGACGAGTCCTTGACGCAGTATAGCGGCCAATCCCCGCTCTGAAGAGCGGACCATGATGCCCAGGGAGGCCGATTCGCAGATGCTGCCCCTTGGCCTCTCCATACAGAGCGAGGCAGCTGCGCCAACCGATGAACCCGGGTCCATGTAATTATCTCAGCGGCGAAGGAAAACGAGGGAAACCGGAGCAGTCTCGCCAGTGAGTGAGATTTCAACATATACTCGAACTGTTTCCATCTGCCTGAATTCTGCTGGCCCCCGGCAAAAGGTCTCCCTGCAATGTCAGAGTCCGCTCATGCGTCCGTCGATCCGTCCAGCGATGAACGTGGATTGTGGAGCACTGGCTTTGTTGGCGTCCTGTTGACGCAGTTTCTGGGCTCGTTTAACGACAACCTGCTCCGCTGGCTGTCGGTGAACCTGGGAGCCCAGATCGGCACGCTCGCCACGCAGATGTCTGCCGCTGAACAGAAGGAATGGAAAACGCTCATCCTCACCCTGGGCGGGGTCGCATTCACTCTGCCCTATCTGTTTCTGATGCCGCTGGCGGGTTCACTGGCTGACCGGTACAGCAAACGCAACGTGATGGTCGTGATGAAGGTTCTGGAGATCGTCATCATGCTGTTTGCCGTAACGGTCATGACCCAGGGGCACATCTGGCTGATGATGACCGCCGTAGGATTGATGGGCGCACAAAGCGCTCTGTTCGGCCCCTCGCGGTTTGGATCGATGCCCGAGATCCTGCCACATCGACACTTGTCGACTGGGAACGGGTTCGTGGGACTGGCGACGGTCGTGGCCTGTGCGCTGGGAGCCGCTGCGGGGTATGCACTCTATACCCAAGTCGAGCACGGAGTGAGTGCATCGGGAGTGACGGTTGCAGCTTTCTGGCCAGCGATTCTGGCACTGGTCGGGATTGCGATCGTCGGGACTCTGACGAGCCTGCTGATCCCGAGTCTCACTCCGGGCAGTCCCGATTCATCACTCCGATTAAACCCTGTGACGAACACGATCCCCGCCTTGCAGATCCTCTGGAAGGATGTACGCATCGTGCGGACGACATTCGGGATTGCCTTTTTCTGGTTCCTGGCGTCCCTGGCTCAAGCAAATGCCGATCCGCTGGGCGAAGAAGTGATGCGGCTGAGCAAGTCAGAAATCGGTTTGCTGCTGGCGGTCATCGTGGCAGGACTCGGCTCGGGCAGTGTCCTGGCGGGCTACCTGTCCGAAGGGAAGGTGGAGCTGGGGCTGGTGCCGTTTGGGGCATTTGGCATCACGATCAGTGCCTTTCTGGTCTATTTCACGGGATCGATGATCGACCCGCAGGTCGTGTCGACACAGCAAGTCTGGTTCTACCTGTGTTGCAGCAGTCTGTTCCTGCTGGGGGCTTCTGCGGGGATGTTCAACATCCCGCTGGAAACGTATCTGCAATATCGCAGCCCCCCCGCAGAACGCGGGATCGTGCTGGCCGGATGTAACTTTGTGACATTTCTGTTCATCCTGCTGTCACTGGGACTGTTCTATGTACTGCGAGGAGTATTTCATCTTACCCCCACGGCAATCTACGCCATCGCCGGGGTTGGAACGATTCCAGTACTGGTTTATGTGCTCCGCCTGATGCCGGACCTGACGTTTCGGTTTTTCCTGTATCTGGTGACACACACGATTTACCGGCTGAAGGTTCATGGTCGCGAGAACGTTCCCGTGAAGGGCGGTGCTCTGATCGTGGCCAATCACGTGTCGTTCATGGACGGCGCGCTGATGATGGGGACCTGTTCGCGGCTGGTGCGATTTATTGTCTATGCTGACTTTACCCGGATGCCTCTGTTACGCCCGTTCTCGGAGATCATGAAGGTCATCCCGATTAAAGTCAGTGAAGGCCCTCGGGCACTGGTGAACTCCCTGAAAACTGCCAAGGAAGCCCTGCAAAACGGTGAACTGGTCTGCATCTTTGCCGAAGGCCAGATCACGCGCACAGGACAGCTGCAACCGTTTCAACGGGGGCTGATGAAGATCGTGGAGGGGACCGACTGTCCGGTGATTCCCGCATATCTGCATGGCTTGTGGGGGAGTTTTTTCAGCTTTCGTGGCGGCAAGTTGTTTGGCAATCTGCCCAAACAATGGGGCTATCCGGTCTCTGTCCACTTTGGAAAGCCGCTGAAGAATCCGGATGATGTGCATGCCGTGCGGCAAGCCGTGCAACAACTGGGAGTGGAGGCCGTCGAGATGGACAAGTCGCGTGAATTGATCCCCGTTCAGCAGTTCATTCGCCGGTGCCAGTCGGACCGCTCGGTCCCCAAGGTCGCCGACTCACTGGGCACCGAATTGACCGCCGGCAAGACGTTAATCAGTTCGCTGGCGATGCGGCGATATCTGGAACGCGAAGTTCTGAACGCTGACGAGAAAATGGTCGGGTTGTTGATCCCGCCCTCGGTGGGAGGCTTTCTGGCGAATATGGCGGTGGCATTGGCCGGGCGAACCACCGTCAATTTGAACTACACCCTGTCAGAAGAAGTGCTGAACTATTGCGTCAAGTCGGCGGGGCTGAAGCATGTCCTGACCACCAGGAGCTTTCTGGAGAAGAAACCGATCAATCTGGTGGGAGCCGAATGGGTCTTCCTTGACGAGATGAAGCACAAATTGACCGGGGCGGACAAGGCGATTGCCGCAGTCCAGTCCTATCTGCCAGCGGGAATCCTGGAACGGCTCCTGGGCCTGACCCGGATCAAGCCGGACGACCTCTTGTCGATCATCTTCACCAGCGGTTCGACCGGCGAGCCCAAGGGAGTCATGCTGACACAGCACAACATCGGTTCCAACATCGATGCCATCAACCAGCTGCTGAATCTGGAGACCACGGATGTCATGATGGGAGTGCTGCCGTTCTTCCATTCCTTTGGATACACGGGCACGATGTGGCTGCCCGCGTGCTTCGCCCCCATGGGTGTGTACCACTTCAACCCACTCGACGCCAAGATCATCGGAAAATTGTCAGAGAAGCATAAGGCCACGATCCTGATGGCGACGCCGACATTCCTCAAAACCTACCTGAAGCGGATCGAGAAGGAGCAGTTTGCACACTTGGACCTCGTCGTGGTGGGGGCCGAAAAGATGCCGCTCGATCTGGCGGAAGAGTTCTTTCAGAAGTTCGGCGTGCGACCTTCCGAAGGGTATGGAACCACCGAACTATCCCCCGTGGCTGCGGTCAATATCCCGGATCACCGCACCGCAGGCACCCACCAGAAGGGAACCAAACTGGGGACCGTCGGACGCCCCTTGCCGGGTGTCGCAGCCAAGGTGGTCCATCCCGAGACGGGAGAAGACTTGGGGATCGGCAAGGAAGGACTGTTAATGATCAAGGGCCCCAACGTGATGCTCGGGTACCTGGGGCATCCCGAGAAAACCGCCCAAATGATTCACGACGGCTGGTACAACACGGGCGACTATGGACGGATCGACGATGAGGGATTCGTCGAAATCACCGGACGCCAGAGCCGGTTCTCAAAGATCGGTGGCGAGATGGTGCCCCACATCCTGATTGAAGAGCACCTGACACGCATCATCGAGCCCGCCGACTCGGACGACACCGAAATCAAGCTGGCGGTGACTTCCGTTCCGGATGCGTCACGGGGCGAACGCCTGATCGTCCTGCATACCGCCTTGAGCAAAACCCCGACGGAAATTCTCAAGGAACTCAAGGATAAGGGGCTTCCCAATCTGTGGCTGCCATCCGCTGACAGCTTTGCGCAAGTCGAGCAGATCCCCATTCTGGGCACCGGCAAACTCGACCTCAAGGGGATCAAACAGACTGCCCTGGAGAAGTTTGGGGAGAAACCTGCGGGGGCGTAGCAGCCTGTTAAGAACGCCGGGGGATAGACTTCCCGTCTGCCAATCTCTTCAGAATATCGACAGGCTGGAAGCCTATCCTACGTTTTTCAACGGACTGGCATGCGGATCTTCCGAATGGCAAACACAATCCGCATCTGCCAACGACCGTCTATCAACAACACGGTCCACGCGGAGGATCGCCCCTCCGTGTGAGACTCAATCTCCGTGCAGCTGGCGCAGCCGGGACGAGGTCCGCAGCATCCACTGAATTCGTTCGAACTCGTCGAGCCAGTCTCGCATTACGCTCCGAGTGAGGTCATCACCGATGGCAATCCCCGTTGAGCAGGCCGCTCCGGCTCCGACGAGGGAGCGATATTTGGAAAGCGTGCGGTCCCCATAGCGGCCGCATACGTGGTAGTCCTCGCTCAGGAACACCACCGAAGGAACACGGGCCCCGCCGCAGATGGACATCTCGTTCTGAAGATCCGCGTTCGCATCCCGGTCAAAGTAACGGATGTCGATCAGTGGACAGGCCTGCGAAAAATGTTCGAACATCGGGCACTGGTTCACGCAGTCACCGCACCACGTTCCGGCCATCACAATCACGCGCATCTGGCGAGTGAATGAACCGATCAGTTCCTTCTGGGCAGCGTCGAGAGCCACGCATTGATAGAAGTCATCCCACCGACGGCGCTGGTCGGGCGAAGCGTACCGATCCAGAAATGCGGAGTAGGGCAAACCTTCGGAAAACTTTGCAGCCCAATTCATTATCAAGTCCCACAAAGATCGTCTGGCTGTGCATCACGCAGCATTGTTGCGTACGTACGAATCTTATCAACGGCCTGCCTCAGCTCAATCCCCGGACCTGGACCACTTCGAAGAATCGGATGGTGCAACATCACCACCGAAGCACAAGCCCGAGTGGCTTGCGGCAGGCCTCCGACTGCGCGAAATCGGCGACGAGCATGCGTCTGATGGAGTCCGGCGAACCCCGAATCCAAGGGGATTCCTTCAGCCCGCAGGGCCTGGCAGAATCGTTCCCGCGACAACCCCGCATATTCTGCGGCAGAGTACCAGAATCCGACTTTGTAATAAGCGGGCTGGAAATCCACCGCAAGATCCAGGCCGACCGACCGGGGAGCCGACATGAACAGCGTCATCCCTGGGAGCCCCCGCATCTCGATCACCGCTGCGGACCGCTCCTGATTCGCGACGTCGAGTTGTTGCCACTGAGGCAGCAGGATTGCCGCCTGCATCTCTGACAACGGCGAGGCTTCATTCCCACGCTGGTTGTAGACCCGCATCCGCTGGGCCACCTCGGGCCGGTGGGTTAGCACGGCCCCGCCCCGTCCCGCCGTAACCAGTTTGGAACCGCCGAAGCTCAGCGTGGCCACATCGCCCCAGGCTCCTGCGGGACGACCATCGACTATAGCCCCGGGGGCTTGGCAGACATCTTCAATGATCGCGATGCCGCGCTGATCGGCCAGCTCTCGCAAGGCCGCCATGGCCACCAGTCCACCTTGCAAGTGGGAGGCAATAATCGCCTTTGTCTTGTCGGTGACCGCGACGGACACCTGGTCGACATCCAGTTGGGCATCGTCGGACCGGCAATCGACGAGGACCGGCAACGCCCCGAGCAGGACGACATTGGTGAAGTTGGCCTTGAAGTCATAGGCCGAGAGAATGACCTCATCCCCCGGCCCGACCGACACGCCTCGTAAGGCCAGTTCCACCGCTGCCGTTCCGCTGGCACACAACTGAACATGTTCCGTTCCGTGCGACTCGGCCAGGGCCGCCATCAGGGCGGCGCCATGCGGACCGTGATACCGTCCCCAGTCGCCAGTCGCTACGAGTTGGGCAAAGACGGAGGCCACCGAAGAGGACCATTGTGGCCAGGTCGGTGGACCTTGCGGGCGAACCGGCGGGCCACCGAGAAGTGCGGGAAGCGTCATCGATGAAGCCTTGGCAGAGACCCGCGAGGGGACGTTAGGCAGGCGGTCGAAAATAATCTCCCCGTAAGGCGGCCTTTCCAGGCTGTCTCAGCCGGAAAAAACGCTCTCAGAGCAGCAGCATGAGCCTTCAAAACACACAGACAGGGATGTCTGTGCTACAGCCCATGGGGCAGGCATTCCTGCCTGCCGGGACTGTCAATCGATGCTGAAACGGCTCTGAACGGTCTGAAAAGGCCGTTCTACAGGGAAGGGGCTTCCGAATTCCGTTGGAGGCTCGCTCGGCTGGGATGCTTACTTCAGCACCTTGATTTCGACCTTCCGAAAGTCGATCGGATGGCTCTCCGACTGAAGCGAGATGGTTCCTTTTTCCAGCTTCAATCCGCCGTTGGTTTTCGCCAGTTCCTTCACGATCTTCTCCCGATCATCCAGTTGGGGTTCGGAGTATTCGAGGACGACTTCGCCGTTGATCTTATGCCGCATGAATCCATGACCGTTCACCTCGGTCTCAGTGACGATCCACTGATCTCCGTGGTAAGTCTCGGACTTGGAATTCACACAGTGCGGCAGGAACAGTTTCCCATCCCGAACGACGTTCGTGTACGGCGTACAGAGGTTCATCGTGGTCCGCTTGTCCTTTCCATTGCCGCCAAGAATCTGGACCTCGATCGAGGCCGGGAAGTCCTGGTCTTTGCTCATCGATTCCGGCGTCTGACCGTGCAGCATCATCCCACTGTTGCGAGTGGCCCAGCCGGGTCCACCCTGGCACTGCTCCCCGACGAAGCGGTACTCCACTCGCAGGACGTAGTGCGAGAACTCTTTCTCGTGGAACAGGTGCCCGAACGTCTCTTTGAACCCCTCTTCGTATCCGCCGTCATAGCGGACTTTCAGGAGTCCATCCTCAACGCGGAACGTGTTGGCGTAGTTTTCCCCGTACTCATGAAAGCGGATCTTCGGCTTCCACCCGGTCAGGTCTTTGCCATTGAACAGCGGAATCCACTCGCCCTCGGCGGCCGCGGGTTTCGCGTCCTCGGCATGAACTACCAGCGGACAGAGCAGCAGCAGACCACAGAACAGACGACGCAACATGAGGGGGACTTTCTTTGAGGCGGGACACCATGAGTTGGTGGCCATACGGGTCATTGGAATGCACGGGCTGGCAGCCCGTGCCACGGACGTTCTCAACCGGTGGCTGTTACGCCTGGCCTTCGCGGGCAAACCGGGCCAGGGTTTCCTGGAACCGCTTCTTGCCGTCTTCGACAACGCGGCGAATCTCCTTGGCGTTCTGCTCGCTCTCTTTGCGGAGGTCGGCAATCATGGTGAGCGATTCCACCTGGAAGCTGCTGATCGCATCGACCAGCTTCTGAACGGACTCGGGGTTGACGGTCGAGCCGTACCCCGCCTTGAGGGCCGCCTTTTCCAGTTCCTTGCCGAGGACCGCCACATCCTCCAGGCTCTTGTTCACGCCCTTCTTCATCGCTTCGGTCGCCTGCGTCACTTCGTGCAGGCCATGCTGGGACGTGTAGACCGTCCCGAGAATCGTGAAGACATGTTCGTTGGTCGTGAAGAACGTCACCGCCCGGCGATAGACCCGGTCCTTCACATCATGCGTCTGCTTCAGCTTGGCGATCAGCGTCTCGCCGACATCGTAGCCGACCGACAGATTCTCCGAGATATCCTTGAGCAGTTGGTACGTGCGGTCCTCATCTTCAAAGGCCTCACGAGCCTCGTCCCGCTTGAGTTCGAGCCGGGATTTGTCGCTTTCACTGCTGCCCCCGGCATCGACGGCGGCCTGGGCATCGGCCAGTCCCTGCTTCTTTCCGTCAAGGACGGGAACCTCCAGATCGAGCAGCTCGCGGGCCACGACTTCCGCTTCCTTCAAGGCGAACCGAAAATCGATATAGGCATCCATAATCAGTTCTTCCTTCTTGAGCTGATCGCGGGTGTCACCGCACACATCCTGGTAGGTCTCGACGATCTTCTCGAAGCGGGCTGAGGGCGTTCCCCGCCGCATCTGCATCCACAAGTTTTGAGCCTTCTCCAGCGGACCGATCTTGCCATCATCGAGCTGGGAGATCAGTGTCTTGGAGTCCTCGCGGACGGAGTCGAACATCTGCGTGATTTCGAGGTAGCGGTTGCCCACGCTGATGTTTTCGACATTGTCGCGCACGAGAGCGTTGAAGGTACTCATGTGGCGAATCGTGTTGGAGATAGCCAGCACGCGGGCCTCGTCCAAGTGGCGGACCCCTTCGAGGAGCGAAATCAGCTCCTGCGGCACATCGGTGCGGGCCGTGATCCCCAACTGCTGCAAGACCCCCAGTGCCCGGTCGAGATACTTTTGCATGCCGCCCGTACCACCGACAGCCGGCCCCGAAGCAGAGGGCTGGGTATCAGCTGCGGACAACGCATTCTTCTGGCTGGCCATCAGAGCATCTCCGAGAGGAAACAGGGCCGAACGTCACTACCCTATCACGAAGACGGGCGGGCTTCCATTGTGCTCTCCGCTCCCGGCAAGATGGCACCATCATCAATGTTCCCACATCCCGCTCCAACTCCCCGAGGGACATAGACCCGACAACCGGTCGCTGGAGACTTTGGGGAAGTGAAGGCACCTGCATTCCTGGCCCTGGCATATCGTGTCCCAAGGGCCGAAAAACAGCCCCCACGCCCCGCTTGCATCCCCCGTGAAATGCAGGAAGATGCCTTGCGTTGTCACTTGCCCGCCATGAATCGGTCCGGTCCAAAGGTTCTCCCATGAGTCTGTCTCAGTCTGAGTATCTTGAAGTTCGCAGAATTCCCGGCAAGGGGCGTGGCGTATTTGCCAAAATCGCCATTCCCAAGGGAACCGTCTTCGAAACCGTTCCGGTACTCGTCTGCAAGCAGGATGACATCATCGGATCGAATCTGATGGACTATGTTTACGCTTGGACGAGCTCGTCCGTCGCATTGGCGCTCGGTTATGGATCGCTCTACAACCACAGCTACAAGCCCAATGCCCGCTACGATGATCTGGCTCAGCAGCGAAAGTCGTATACGGCCTTGCGCGATATCGCAGCGGGAGACGAGATTACGATCAACTACAACGGCGACCCAAAAAGTCGAAAAAACGTCGGATTCGACGTATTGGAGTAAGGCTGGCCGACATCCCGATCCGCCCGCTTGCACGGATCGCAATCGCTTCGGCACGGCAGCCTTACGACTGGTGTCACTCTGAATTGCTGGCATTAGTCGACGTTCCATTCCCGACCGCCCGGTCACAGGATTCGGAGCATCGGGTTGCATCCTTGCCGAAACTCCGGAGAATGCGGGGTCCGGATTCTTCAGAGGTGCGTGATGCCAGTTCCTAAAGTCGTGATTGTCGGGCGACCAAACGTCGGTAAAAGCTCGATCCTGAACTGGCAGGCGGGCCGACTCGTCTCGGTGGTCGATCCGACCGCAGGGGTGACTCGCGACCGGGTGGGCCATCTGATGCAAGCGGGCGACCGCTATTTCGAGCTGATGGACACGGGCGGGATCGGAATCGTTGACTCCGATGATCTCTCGGAGGATGTGGAAAAGCAGATTCAGATTGCCATCGACGAGGCCACCATCATCCTCTTCGTTGTGGATGGAATGACCGGTGTTGTCCCGCTGGATCGGCACGTATCCGACCGCCTGCGCAAGGTGCAGAAGCCCAAGCTGATCGTCATTAACAAATGTGATTCGACGAAGACGGATGCTGAGATTCACGAGTTTTACGGCCTGGCCGATGCCGAGATTCTCCAGACCAGCGTGAAGGCCAACCGGGGCCGGGACGCCCTGATGAAGGCGATTCTGGGACTTTTGCCACCGCCCACGGAGACCGAAGGCGAAGAAGGGCAAGCCCTCGCCGAAGAGCCCGAGCTGAAGATCGCCATCGTCGGGCGAAGGAACGTCGGGAAGAGTACCTTCATCAACGCGCTGGCCGAAACCGAGCGAATGATCGTCAGCGAGATCGCCGGGACGACCCGCGACAGCGTGGACGTGCGATTTGAACTGGATGGCAAGGCATTCGTCGCGATCGACACGCCGGGGGTCCGCAAACGCAAGAGTCTGGCCAACGACATCGAGTTCTACGGCTTGGTGCGGGCTCAGAAAAGTATCCGTCGGGCCGATGTCGTACTCATGTTTTTCGACGCCACGCAGACCGTTTCACAGGTCGACAAGAAACTGATGGAGGAGATTCAAGACCACGCCAAGCCGTGCATATTCGTCGTCAACAAGTGGGACCTGGGCCTCGAAAAACTGATGAGCGTGGATCGCTGGGGCAAGTATCTGGAAACTAGCTTCAAGAGCATGCGGCACGTGCCGATTGCCTTCATCACGGCCAAAGATTCCCAGAACATCAAGCAACTGATTAATCTGTCTCAGTCGATTTTCAAACAGGCCCGCGAACGCGTCACCACCGGCCAGCTGAACCGCGTATTACAGGAAGCAGTCAAGGCGAATCCGCCGCACGTCGCCAAGAATCGGACTCCCAAGCTGTTCTTCGCGACCCAGGTCGCCACTCAGCCCCCGACCATCGTGGTCAAAGTGAACGACCCCGAACTGTTCAGCCCGGCGTGGGAGCGGTATCTGCTGGGTAAGTTCCGCGAGGAGCTGCCGTTCAAGGAAGTGCCCATCCGGTTGTACTTGCGCGGGAAGACCAAGGAAGACGGCGACGAGAAGTAATCCGCCGGACCGCTGGCAGGACGGTTTCTCCGGCGGTTTTGAGGGACGTGGAAGACATGGCGACCTACATCGAACGACTGAATGCCGCCATCCGGGCGAAGCGGACCCCCGCGCTGGTGGGGCTTGATCCCCGGTTTGACCAGCTCCCCGCCGATGTTCTGGAGCGTGCGCGGCAGGTCTCCTCCGACCGGCGGCAGCAGATGGCTGTGGCCTATGAAGAGTTTTGCGTTCGCATCATCGATGTCGTCGCCCCGCTCGTCCCGGCTGTCAA
The DNA here is from genome assembly GCA_003671275.1 of Planctomycetota bacterium. Lineage (GTDB taxonomy): Bacteria > Planctomycetota > Planctomycetia > Planctomycetales > Planctomycetaceae > TH-plancto1. The sequence continues at coordinate 95,770 of QWPB01000077.1, forward strand.
ACCACAGGTCGCCTTCTTTGAAGAGTGCGGCGCAGCGGGTCTGGAAGTTCTCGAAACGATCATGCGGCACGCGAGAAAGCGGGGACTGATCGTCATCGCCGATGCCAAACGCGGCGACATCGGGTCCACTGCCGAAGGCTATGCCGCCGCTTGGCTGGCGGGGGAAGACCCGGACGCGGCGGCTTGGCCCGCCGATGCGTTGACGATCAACCCGTTTCTGGGGCGTGACACGCTTGATCCGTTCGTGAAGACGGCCATCGAGCGTCAAGCGGGACTCTATGTGCTGGTGAAGACCAGCAACCCCGGCTCGGGTGTGTTCCAGGACCGGCTGACCGATGGAGCCAGTGTTAGTGATTGCGTGGCCGATGCCGTCGAGGGCCTGGCCCGTACGACCCTCTGTCCCGCCGAGCATGCGGGCAGCGTCGGGGCCGTGGTCGGGGCCACGCATCCCGAGCAGTTGGCGCAGTTGCGAGCGCGGATGCCGCATGTGCCCCTGCTGATTCCCGGCTATGGGAGCCAGGGGGGCACCTCGACCGATGTCGCGGCGGCCTTCCGGGCGGATGGTACGGGGGCCGTCATCAATAGCTCCCGCGGCATCATCTTTGCTTCCAATCGCAATGAGTACCGCGATCGCTTCCTGGCCAAGGAGTGGGAACAAGCCGTGGAACAGGCCACTCGCGACATGATCGCCGACTTGGCTCAACACACCCCCGCAGGGGCCTTGGGGTAGGCATCCCCGGAGCGGACCTCTACATTCCGGGGTGAAAGGATTCTCCCGATGCCCAACCTTCCTGTTCGTGTTGATCGCTATCTGTGCGGACCCGGTCAGCCGCTGCTGTTCATTATCGGTCCCTGCGTAATCGAGAACGAAGAACTCATCCGCCGGGTGAGTGGTGAATTGGCCGATCTGGCCGCCCAGGACGGTCTGCAAATCGTGTTCAAGGCCAGCTTCGACAAGGCCAACCGGACCAGCATCGACAGCTTTCGCGGCCCCGGCTTGGAGAAGGGGCTGGAGATTCTGGCCCGCGTCAGCGAGGCCACCGGCTTCCCGGTCACCAGCGACGTGCATACGCCCGATCAAGCGGCCCCGGTGGCCAAGGTCTGCCGCATCTTGCAGGTCCCCGCATTTCTCGCCCGGCAGACTGACCTGGTCACTGCCATCGCCGAGGCCGCCGCCCGCGAAAAGTGCGTCGTCAACATCAAGAAACCGCAATTCGTCGCCCCTGAGGATATGCAACACGCTGTCCGCAAATGTGAAGAGTCGGGTTGCTCCGATCTGATCCTGACCGAACGCGGGACGATGTTCGGCTACGGTCGGCTGGTTAACGACATGCAGTCGATTCCGATCATGCACTCGCTGGACGTGCCAGTCTGCTTTGATGCCACGCACAGCGTGCAGCGTCCGGGCGGAAGCACAACGGGCGGAAACCGGGAGATGGTTCCGTGGCTGGCGCGTGCGGCGGTGGCCTGTGGAGCGGATGCGGTGTTCCTGGAGACGCACCCCGATCCCGACAAGGCCCTGAGCGATGGTCCGAACCAAGTCCGCCTGGCCGATGCTCCGCGTTTGATTCGTCAGTTGGTGCAGCTGCGCCAGTTGGTGAACGGGTTCTGAATGACGGGTCCGGGGAGCACTGCACTGTGATTGATCGTGATGAACTGGCGGCACGCTACCTCGATCAGTTGCCGTACGCGCCCTACCCGGTGCAGGAAGAGGCCCTCCTCGCGTGGTTCACCGATGAGCAGGGTGTCCTCGTCTGTGCTCCGACCGGCACCGGCAAGACCTTGATCGCGGAAGCCGCGCTGTTCGAGGCCCTGCACACCGGCAAGGTCGCCTACTACACGACCCCGCTGATTGCCCTCACCGAGCAGAAGTTCCGTGAGATGCAGGCGGCTGCGGTGCGGTGGGGGTTCTCGGCGGAGGATGTGGGGCTGGTCACGGGCAACCGGCGGGTCAACCCGGATGCTAAGGTGCTGGTCGTCGTCGCCGAGATTCTGCTCAACCGGCTACTCCATCCCGACACAGCCGACTTCGAGGATGTCTCGGGCGTGGTGATGGACGAGTTCCACTCGTTCAACGATCCCGAGCGCGGGGTGGTGTGGGAGTTGTCGCTGGCCTTGCTGCCGAAGCATGTGCGGTTGCTGTTGTTGTCGGCCACGGTCGGGAATACGACCGAGTTCCTGATCTGGCTTCAGGCCAAGCACGGGCGGCGACTGGAATTAGTGCAGGGGACCGAACGCAAGGTTCCGCTGTCATTCAACTGGATCGGCGACATGCTGTTGCCAGACCAGATTGAGTTCATGGTCGAGCACGAGAAGACGCCAACCTTGCTGTTCTGTTTTAACCGCAACGAGTGCTGGGATGTGGCCGAGCAACTCAAAGGGAAGTCGCTCCTGGCCAGCGGGCAGCAGAAGCAACTCGGAGCCTACCTTGAGTCCCACGACTGGAAGGCCGGAGCCGGGCCACGCCTGAAACAACTCCTCTTTCGCGGGGTCGGCATCCACCACGCCGGGCTGCTACCGAAGTACCGGCGGCATGTCGAGGAGCTGTTCCAACAGAAACTGCTATCGGTCTGTGTCTGCACGGAGACGCTGGCAGCCGGGATCAATCTGCCCGCGCGGTCGGTCGTGATGACCAGCCTGATGAAGGGACCGCCGGGGCGCAAGACGATCATCGACGCCAGCTCGGCGCACCAGATTTTCGGACGGGCCGGACGACCACAATTCGATACGCAGGGATATGTCTACTCACTGGCCCACGAGGATGATGTGCGTCTGGCCAAGTGGAAGGAGCGGTACGATCAGATCCCCGAAGACACCAAGGACTTCAACCTGATTCGCGCCAAGAAGGCCCTCAAGAAGAAGATGCCGACGCGGCGGCCCAACGAGCAATACTGGAACGACCAGCTGTTCCAGAAGCTGATCCTCGCTCCGCCGGGGAAGCTGGCGAGCAAGGGCCAGTTGCCGTGGCGGCTGTTGGCGTATCTGCTGAAGTTGTCGCCGGATGTCGGGCGGCTGGTGTCGTTCGTCAGGAAGCGGTTGCTCGATTCGGCATCGATGGAGCGGGCTGAAACGCGATTGCAGGAGATGCTGCTCACCCTCTGGGCCGGTGGGTTTCTCGCCCTCAATCCGCCACCGCCCGCGACACTCAAGCACCTCATCATGTCACACCCCTGGGACGGGGAGTCGGCCACCGATGAGGATGACTTCGAGGAGCCCGCGAGCGGAGTGGCGTCAGCCCCTCGAGTTCAGCAGGCGTCATCCGCTGAAGACGAGTTCGGGGCTGGCCTGGAGGACGATCCCTCTTCCTCCCTCTCCCCCGCAAACGACGTTGTCTCGCCAATCGACACCAGTGCGGGGGAGAGGGAACCGGAGAGTCGATCGCCTGCGCTCGCGTTGACTTTCGGTCGAGCCGCCCCGCCACCTCCCGCCCCCGAGAAGAAGCCCAAGAAATCCCGCACCGCCGAACTCCTCGGCCTCAAAACTGTTGAGGCCGCCGCAGTCGAACTCGCTGCGGCCCCGCCGCCGTATGTCGCTGCCACTGCCACGCCGACAGCGGACCTCGACAAGTTGTTGGTGTTCCGTAGTGTAAACCCGATCTATGGGGCGTATCTGTTGCAGCATCTGGGGCTGGCGGATGCGTGCGAGCGGATTCAGATCCTGGAGAGCCTGCTGGAGATTCCGACCTCGATGATTCGACAGGTCCGCGTGCCTTGGCCGCAAGACCTCCCACCGGGACCACTGGGACTCGAACGCATTCATAACGAACTGATCTCGCGCGGGCTGGCCACGCTGCAAGAACTCAACCCCGCAGCCGCCCCGCCGCAAGATGAGGACATCCCCTTCGAAGAGCGCAAGTGGCCGATCCCGCTCGGCGACCAGATGCGAATGCTGTTCGACAGTGACTACCCCGGCATCCGCGAGACACCGATCCGGGCGGTGTGGATCATCGGTGACCTGCAGTTCTTCAACTACGATTTTCAGAAGTACATCACCAGCCGCGACCTGACCAAGCAGGAGGGGCTGATCTTCCGGCATCTGATGAAGATGATCCTGCTGTGCGGCGAGTTCTCTCAAGTCACCCCGCTCGAAATGGACGAAGCTGTCTGGCGGGACGAGCTGCGCGAGCTGGCGGAGAAGCTCACCGACTGCTGCCGCCAGATCGACCCGGAAAGCACCGACCAGATGCTGGAAATGTCCAAAGCCGCGGACGTACTGCTGGCCTGACTTCTCCCACCGGACTATCCCCTCCGAACGGAGTCCTGCAGGGCCACCCGGAGCGGGTGCGACTCATGCGTCTGAGCAGCGACTAAATCTTGCAGCGTCGGCATATCGCGTACGAATAACGGCAGCCATATCTCGCTGGACAGAGATGAGCAGCGGATTCGCAAATAGCTCAGCCCCAATGCGGACACCGGACGCACCAGTGTCATCTCGTTCCAGGGCACCACCCGGCGCAATCCCCAGAAGTTGTAACAGGTCAGCCCCACCGGACCGACCTCGAACGTGTACCGCCGATTCAGGATCCAGACCGCAGCGGCGGATACCCCCCCCGTTACCAGAGGCAACCCCAGCCCCAGAAAGACACGATTCGTGATCCCCTGAGACAAGAACAACGTCACTCCGCACAGAATGGTCAGTCCGAACACCATCCGAAACGGATCTTCGAACCGCATGTGAAACACCTGGGTCCGAAGGGAAATCCGAACATACTCTTCATCAATCAGGGCCATCGGTCGACTACTTTCCCGCAATCGCGCCCTGCCGACGAATCTTCAGAAGGACGGGTCTTGTCGCCTGACCGCCTTCGACTCCGGTTTGCAGATGGAACAACCGGTCCATATCGGGAACCCACTTGGCTGCCGTGATAAAGAACTCCCGCTCGGCCTGTTTCTCTAGAATCAGCAGACCATTTAGGCCAATGTTGTCCACAATCAGCCCATGCGGCAGGTTGCGACCCGAGCCTTCATTTCCGAACGGAACGTTGCCCTCATATCCGTGGCGTCGGGCAAGCACCTTCAGCATGATCGTCTGGCCCGGAGCAATTTCCACCTCCAGGGGACGGCCATCGCCGTGATCCGTAACCTGGGCACCGCTCTCCGTTCCCACAATCTCCACCGTCAGTTTCGGAGCATCCGCCCGCTTGAGTTCACCCAGATTATTGACATCGTGGACCACGTCCCGCCCCTGAATCGTGGCGGTCGCCGTGACCTTGGACAACTTGGCATTTTCGGGTGTGGGAGCCGGAGCATCGGCAGCTGCCATCAGTACCCCCAGAGCATCGTTCTGGCCCGCTTCGATGATGACCGGAGTGGTGGCCGTATAGCCCGGCGGCAGCCCCGTGATTTCCACGCGAATCGGCCCTTCGAAATCGTCCAGTCGGTTCGCGACAACCTTAAATTCCTTGGCACTGCCCGCATTGACGACCAGATCCCGAGTCGGCAGCGAGACCGTGAAGTCCGGCGTGCGAGGCCGGATCACCATCGTATACGCATGCTGGTTACTTTCGATTCCCCGGACATCGCGAATCCGCACGAGGTATTCGCCATCCTGGGGAACCCTGAACGTCAGCTTCGAGTCTGAGCCCCATTGACGCCGGGCGTCGTCGTCATTCTGGTAGTTCAGCCGAAACACCGGCAGGCCATTCGGCACAATCACGGTTCCGGGAGCATGCGGTTCGACGATGTAACATGGCTCCCCGAGCGCATGACTCAGGGGGGTCGTGTCAAAGTAACCGTACCGTCGCCCCTCGCCGGGGTAGGTCGTAAAGCCTGAATCCGGACCGCGTGGGTAAAGCCACAGCTTGACGACCTCTCCGTTGGCGAAGAGGTATTCGTTGAGTTCCATCTCTTCCCAGTTAAAGACGCGGAAGTCACCCACCTGATCCCCGTCTTTACCCCGGAAGGTAAAATACGAGTCGCGGACCGCCTGCAGCAGTACCCGCTCAATGGGGTGCCCCTGGGAGTCGAGGATCTCGATGAACGAATCCAGCGGGGATTTCGCACGGGCGGCGTTGACCTCAAAGACCCACTCTTCCCCGGCCCTGGCGGCAAACTTGTACAAATCGCTGTCTGGCTGGTTGTGGGGGCGTCCCTGGATGATGCCCTTGAGCGTGGCGGGCAAGGTGATCGCCGTGGCTTCCTCCGGCATGTTGTTTGGCTCCACCTCGGCTGCCTCCCGCATGGGGGTTCCTGCCGCGACCACCGCTGCTGCAGTCGGCACAGCGAGCCCCTCCCCAGGACTCAGCACCGGGATTGTTGCCAGAATTTCCAGAGTCCCATCGGCTCGTCCCACCGCGAACCGCGCCCCCTCCGGACTGAAGGCCAGAGCCTGTACGACCTCCGACTGCTGGCCATACTCCTTGATCTCCAGCAGAGTCTTCGCATCCCACAGCTTGACCGTTCGGTCTTCCGCTGCCGTGGCGATATAACGACCATCGGGACTGAACCGCAACTGGGTGATGGGGGCTTCGTGAGCGAACCGGGCCACGATTTGCGGGTTGATCGCGGGAGCTTCACGCGAGATGAACTGCCACTGTCGAATCCGGCTATCGGCACCCGTTGAGACGATGCTCTGCCCATCGGGAGTGAACGAAACGGAGTAGGCTTCCTTGAGCGGCTGACTCAATGTGTCGAGCCGTTCGCCAGTCGCGACCTGCCAGACCTTGCACGTATCGTCCGCACTGGCGCTGACCAAGGCGGTTCCATCGGGGCTGAACGCCAGATCATAGACGGACCCGGTATGCCCGTCGAAGCTGCGAATCTGCTCGGCGGAATCCGCACTCCAGAGAATGATCTTACGGTCGTAGCTGGAGGTCGCGAGGAGTTTTCCATCGGGCGAAAGTTCGGCGTCATACAGAACATCGCGGTGGGCGCGAATCTCGCGGATCGGCTGCCGGGTGGTAAGGTTCCAGAGTATCGCCTGACCATAAAGTCCCGGCACTCCCGAAGCGGTCACCAGGCGATCTGGACCGGCGAAGTGAATCGCAGTCACCTTACCAGCAATGCCTTCCAGGGAATACGCGGGCTTCAGATCTCCGGTGGCTCGGAGTTCGACCCGACCAAACTGGGCAGTAGCCAGCCATTTTCCATCCCCGGACCAGTCGAGGGCCGTGATTGGATCAGGCAATCCCCGACTGGGGGTGACCGTCGGCACCTTGAGCATCGTGCGGGCGGGTTCCTGCCCCGAGGGCCCCTTCGCGCCCGCTTCAACCCAGGCCTTGATTCGGGCGACCTCTTCCGCAGTCGGCTGTGGCTTGTCGTCGGGGGGCATCTTCGGCTCAGCGGCCCCGGTGATCAACCGGATCATGCGGCTTGTACCCGGATCGCCAGCCAGGATCACCGCCCCGTGCTCGCCTCCTTTTTGAAGCTCGTCAAACGACTCGACGGAAAGGTCACCTTCACGTTCCATGCCGTTGTGACATCCGGCGCAGTACTTCTGAAGCAAGGGGGCCACATCGCGGGAGAATTCCGGGGGAGCGTCCTTGGCCCAAACAGCCCCACCCATCCCCAGAACAAGAATCCACAGACCCATGATGCGTTGCATCAGCTCTCTCCCATTTCCCAGCTGCCACCGGGTCGCAACGGACCCATCAGCGAAGTCCGATCATCGTACCAATTGGCCACGCAAGCGGGAACGAACGGAGCCATAACACCTCGGTGAGGTGTGCGTCACGGGGACATCCCACTCATCGAGGTTGAACCTGAACACAGCGAGAGATGAAACCCCACTGTGATCGATCATCCTGCGGCATACCGATGGCGGACAATTTGAATCATCTCTTTTCACCTTGCTACCCGACATTTTTTGAGACTCAACAAACACTTCCCAAATCAGGTGTTGCGAGAACCAACAATCGTCACCCGGCACTGCCCCGTCGTCCCCGACATTGACACGAGTGACTCCCCCGTTAGTCTATCGTCTGTCTGGGTGCCCGGAGCGTGTGGCTGCCGGGAGAATAGGGAAGACGGTGTGAATCCGTCACGGTCCCGCCGCTGTATCCGGGGACGAACGTCACAAGCCAACAGGCCCCCAGCCTGTTGGAGACCACTGTGTGTGCCAGCTGCCACCGACAATGAGGTCGGTAACAGCCAATCGCACACGGGAAGGTGTGACGCGAGGACGATCCGGGAGTCAGAAGACCTGCCTAGACGGTTACGAGTTCGGCCCTCGCGCGGAAACGTGCGCCGACCGCGTTATCTCTATCGCTGACGCTTCTGATGTGGACATCAGAGAGGTCGCAGAGATGTCGTGTCGGTGCTTTTGCGCCGGGCCAATCGACACGAGGTTTGTCAGATGGTCATCTCTCTCCAAAGCCGCCAGCGCGGCTTCACCCTGATCGAACTGCTGGTTGTGATTGCGATTATCGCAATACTGATCGCCCTGCTGCTGCCCGCCGTGCAACAGGCCCGCGAAGCGGCCCGCCGGACCCAATGCCGAAACCGCTTGAAGCAGCTTGTGCTGGCGGTTCATAACTACGCGGACAATCACCGGGAGCAGTTTGTTCCCTATGTGGTGGAAGACGCAGCCCGCACGAACTACCTGCTGACCTACTCGGGGAATCAGGGACGGGCATCACACTGGTTCGGCGTTGTGAACTACGACGAGCCGGATACCACTAAGCGGCTGGATTTTGCGGCCGGTCCGCTGGCCCCGTTCATGGAGACCAGTTATGAGTCATTCCAGTGTCCGAATTTCGGTCCGGAGCAGATGGACCGAGTTCCGTTCGGCAAGCCCTCCACGGGGTATGGCTACAACGGAAACTTCCTCTCGCGATCCTCGGTGATCGATTACGCGCCGCCGACCTGGGCTCCGGGGCTTAGCAGCAAGCCCCTGGCTCGCCGGTTCCGGGATATCCAGCAGCTGACCACCACGATTGTATTCGCAGACAGTGCCGGGGTGTTCTGCACCGACTGGAGCTGTTCCGCCAGTGAACTGAGGGAGAACTGGTTGCTGGAGCCTCCCAGCAACGATTTCCCGACGGTCCAGTTCCGGCACAGTGACACCGCGAACGTGGCCTTTGCGGATGGCCATGTCGAGACCAAGGCTCGCGGCTGGGTGGCGCCTGCGTTCGGCGATGTCCCCAAGATGGAAAAGCACCGTCTGGGCTATATCGGCGATCGACTCGACAACCCGCAGTACCGGGATGAATTCTACGATCTGGAGTAACGAACGGGGCCATTCGAGGTTCGGGACGCTGCATGGTAAACTAGAGTGCAGTCAATGTTCTGAACTCAGGTTGCGTCAATCCGTCACGGCGGGCTCACTCCCCGCAGGAACCGGACGCAAGCGAATTCCGGCGGATTCGACGAACCCGAATACTGAACGGTGACGCAGTCCTCAGAGCCTCGATTCCCCCCTCGAAGGATACGGTGCGTTGTCTACGGAGATTCGACTGACATATGGCCGACGCGGGGCCTGCTCGCTGACGGTTTCGGATGAGCGGCTGGTGGGGCGGTTTGTACCGCCCCCCGCCATCGACGATGTCCGGGAACAGGTCGTCAGAGCGCTCGAAACGCCAACGGAGTACCCCCCGCTGCGCCAGGCCGTCGTGGCGGGAGACCAGGTCACGATCGTCGTTGATCGCCATACTCCCCAGGCCGATCAGCTAGTGCTGGGCGTGTGGCAAGTTCTGGAAGCCTGCGGAGTGAATGCCGCCGATGTGATCCTGCTGATACCGGCAACGCTCACCATGGCTCCCGTGGCTGATCCGCGGCGTTCCCTGCCAACAGCCGCTCGCGAAGCGATGCGGATGGTGTTGCATGATCCGACCGACGAGAAGGCGTTCGGTTACCTGGCAACGACGACCGGCGGCGAACGGGTCTACTTGAGCAAGACTCTGCTGGATGCCGATCTGATGCTGGTTATCGGGGATGTCGCATTCGATCCCCTGCTGGGATATCGCGGCGGGGGCAGCGTGCTGTACCCGGGCCTTTCGAATATCGAGGCGATGCGAAAAACTGTCGGGCAGGGCCACGATGAACTGGCCCCTGGCGATAGCCGTCCGCTCCGTCAGATCGTCGACGAGATCACTTGGCTGCTGGGTCTGCAATTCGCGGTGCAGGTGGTCCCCGCATCCGGAGACCGAGTCTCGCGAGTGATTGCCGGGCAGATCGATGCCGCCTTTCGGGAAGCGAGTGCTGACCTGTTGCAACACTGGTCCTACCAGGCGGATGTCCGGACTCCCGTGGTGGTCGTGGCGGTCGATCACGATGCCCGTGGTCATGACTGGACCCAGATCGGGGCCGCATTGGAAGTGGGCCGCGCACTGGTCTCGCGTGAGGGGCGGGTCATTGTCCTGTCGGAACTCCGGTCCGATCTGACTCCGGGGGTCCAGCTACTGCGGGAAGTTCGCAGCCCACGGGACGCCCTGAGGCCGCTCCGGAAGCTGCAGTCCGGCGACATGCAGGCCGCCACACAGATCGCCAGGGCCCTCGACTGGTCCGGCGTGTCACTGCTCAGTGGACTTCCCGGTGATCTCGTTGAAGAACTGGGAATGCTGCCGGTGGATGCCAACGAGGAGCTTGAGCGGCTGATTGAATCGGAAGAAGCCCTCACGATCATTGCGTCGGCCCAGCATGTGTCTGTCATCCGACCGGACAAGGCGGAGTGATGGGAACGACTTCACCCGTTCAGGGCATTCGGAAGTAATGGCTCATGGTGCGAACACGGATCAGTACCGAGCAGATTGATGCCGCGGTCACCGCATTGGGACAGCGAATCACGGCAGAATATGCCGGACGACCACTGACGATCCTGGGCGTGCTGACCGGCAGTGTGATGCTGGTTTGCGATCTGATGCGGCGGATTGAACTGCCACATCAACTCGGCATGATCCAGGCGAGCAGCTACCGCGGAACGGCGACATCCCCCGGGGAGCTGATCCTGAATACGGAGTTCCTGCCCAATCTGCGAGGCCGGGATGTACTCCTTGTCGACGATATTTTTGACACTGGCCGTACGATGGCCGCCTTGCTCCATGTGATTCGTCAGAAAGAACCGGCCAGCGTGCGGTCGGTGACGTTGCTCTGGAAGCGGGTCCGGTCCCAGGTCGACTTTGCCCCGGACTACTACTGTTTTGAGATTCCGGATGAGTTCGTAGTCGGATATGGTCTCGACTTCAACGGCGAGTACCGGCACCTGCCGTACATCGGGGTGCTGGATGAGTAGCTGTCAGCGATCAGCTTTCAGCCAGAGGGGAACAGTTGATGCTGGTTTTCCCCCTTCTAGTTGACAGCTGATGGCTGAACACCACCCAAGGAGGCGGCCAAGGATGGCCATGCGGCAAGGAAACATTCTGACGACGGCGTCATCCCAAATCTATCTGGGGATTGATCCGGGATTGAACCGCACCGGCTACGCGATCCTGGAACGCTCCGCGAGGGGACCAATCCTTCGTGAGGGGGGCGTGATCCGCTCCACCGCCTCGCTGACCCTGGCAGAACGTGTCTTCGAAATCGGCTCTGGCCTCCGTGAAGTCATTGCCCAGTACCAACCGCAAGCAATGGCCATCGAACAAATCTTTTCGACAAGCAAGCACCCCAAGACCGCTATCCTGATGGCTCACGCCCGAGGAGCCATCCTCTTCGCAGCCGCCGATGCCCAGCTGCCGATCATGCACTATGCCGCCCGGCAGGTAAAGAAGCTGCTGACGGGAAGTGGCGCCGCGACCAAGGAACAGGTCCAGCGAGCCGTGCAGCGCGAGCTGCGACTGGAGAAGCTCCTGGAGCCGAATGATGTCGCCGATGCGACCGGAATCGCTCTATGCCATTATTACTCGATCCCGGCAGTTAACGGCCTGTCCGCCTGACACCTGCTGGACACTGGAATCGTTCGCCCACGGACAGCGACACCGATCGCATCGCCTGTTCGAAATCCGCGGAATCGGCGGCGGGCTCTCCTGCCCGATGGCGCCCCATGGCAGACAGGAGCGGCCGGCTTGCGATAATCTGTCTCACCATGAGCCCGCGTCGACATGGCAAAGCGGTTCCATACCACTTGGGAGTTCAAGCACATCATGCCCCCTCACCTGCTCAACCGCCGACAGGCGATCATGCTGTCAGCGATCGGGACACTGGCCTCGCTGGACCCCGCTCTGCTCGCCGCCGAAGACGAGTCCCCACGAGGGCAGCTGCAAGTCCGCAAAGTTCTGTTTCTGGGGAACAGCATCACGTTGCATGGTCCTGCACCTCAGATTGGCTGGACGGGGAATTGGGGGATGGCAGCCAGTCGTGAGGAACTGGATTATGCCCACCGACTGACACAACGAATCGGCCAGCATGCGTCCGGCGAACCGCAGGTGCTGGTCAAAAACATCGCCGACTTCGAGCGCGGGCTGGACACCTTTCCCATCACTGAAAAGCTGGCCCAGGAGTTGGGATACCAGGCCGACCTGGTCGTGCTGGCCATTGGCGAGAACGTGGCAGCCCTGAACTCTGACGAGCTTCAAGAGCGCTACGCGAAAGCGTTCGCCTCTCTCGTCGGAGAGATCCAGAAGCAGGGCCCCTCGACACTGCTGATCCGCAGCTGTTTCTGGGCCGACGCCGTCAAAGACAAGATCATGCGACGGATCTGCGAATCAGTCAGTGCGGTCTGGGTTGATATCAGCACACTGGGCCACCAGCCCGAGAACTCCGCCCGATCGGAGCGGACCATCGAACACGCCGGAGTCGCGGGACACCCGGGAGATCGCGGCATGCAGGCGATCGCTGACGCCTTGTGGATGGCGCTGACGAAACAGCGTTCATTGTGGAAGGAGTAATCGGCCTCGGTTCTGCCGTGAGTGCGGGTTCCTTACTTAATCAATTTGGCATCGGCCAGATCGAGCAGCCGACACGGACCGGTCTTGCCGTCGCGGGAAGAGGTCACCAGTTCCAGCCGCCGGACATCATTCAAGTCCAGATCCACAGCCACGGGAGCCTGATCCCAGCGGAGTTCCTGATCGAACACGGACTTGCCATCGGCGAGTAGCTGGAGTCTGACGATGGGCTCAAAGTTCGCCCGGTCGGAAATCGTCTCATCGATCCCGACCAAGGTCCGCAGCCGCTTGTACTGACGGTTCAGGGTGAATTCAAGCTTTGTCTCCGGGTGAACAACCAGCCCGTCTGGATAGGTCTGCCCGCCAAGTTTCAGCGGGGCTTTCATTCCCGTGCTCGTCAGAATCTGAAAGTTCCGCACCTTGAGGTAAGCACTCTCACGAGCATAGCTTTCCCGCGTCAGGGCTTTCATCAGGGGAGTGATTCGCCCGAGTGCAAAGTCCAGTGATCGCAACGAGTCCACCGGGACCGAGAGACTCGCAGCGAAAGCTGTGGCGAAGGTGGCATTCCCCGACTCGAAGGCCACGGACTTCGCCCGTAACCGCGATCCATTGGCCAACTCCAGTTCGCACTGGGGGGCCCCGGGCACGCGGGGATGCGTGGCGTACACGACTCCAAAAACCTTGTCACGGGCCACTTTGACTTCGCGTCCACGGGCCAGCAGAGACACGGACATGGCGTCGATGGTCCCGATCGTCCCCGCCACAAAGTCCAAGGCATCTCCCTTCCGAATGATCAACAGGTCGGACTGTGACACCTTCTCCTGCATCTCCTGCCATGCGGGCAACAGGACCGCCTCGGCAGACGCCAGTCGGATTGCATGCAGTTGTTCCGCGGAGACGGACTGTCCGTCAAGCGGGCCTCCCGTAAAGGTGAGCTGGCCCGCAGCGACCGCCACATTGGTGCTTTGCACGACGGAACCTTCCACGAAGGTCACTGCCAACGGGTCCGTGGTGATCGACTCGCCGGGAATCCGCAAGGTCTGCAATTCCGCCAAAGGGATCAACACCGTCCCCGCGCTGGTCTCCAGTTCCAGTGCGGTCGTCGAGAGCGACTTTACGTCTCCGGTGGCCTGCGTTCCGTCCAGCCGCACGGCATCGCCGGTCAGGTTCCAGGAAAGCAACAATACCCAAGTGGTCCAAGCCATGACACAGCCCCCTCCATTGCCGGTGAAAGTCGCCCTCAGAGGCGACTTCTTGACCCCCATACTGTACGGCGGATCGTTCCAGCGGTCGAATGTATCTTCCGGACGATCACGCGGATGGCCTTCCCTTCCCGCGATTCCTTCACCGGGATAAATTAGGGACTGATGATTTGAGATCATCGTCCCCTCTCAGGAGTCCCGCATGTTTGTCTCGCGTCGTCAATTTCTGCAGTCGGTGGCCGCCAGCGGAGCAGCATTGGCAATCTCTGACCCGACCTCATCGCGGCTGTTCGCAGAGGATTGGGGCGGCTTCAAAATGGGCCTGCAGAGTTATACGCTCCGCGAGTACAACACCGCCGACGCGTTGAAAGCCACCGCTAAGTTCGGCCTGAAATACTGGGAGTCATTCAGCAAACACGTCCCGATCGCGACGCTGCCCGCCACACTCGAAGGCTACAAGAAGCAGTTGTCGGAAGCCGGGGTGCAGATGATCGCCTATGGGGTGGTAGGCTTCGACGGAAATGAGACCAAGGCCCGCGAGATCTTCGATTTTGCGAAGGGAATGGGACTGATGTCGATCAGTGCTGACCCAAGCCAGGACGCGAAGACGTTCGATCTCCTCGACAAACTGGTGGCGGAATACGACATCGCGATCGGCATTCACAATCACGGACCAGGACACCGTTACGACAAGGTCGACGACGTCCTGAAGTGGGTAAAAGATCGACACCCCAAGATCGGTGGGTGCGTCGACACGGGACACTATCTCCGCAGTGATGAAAACATCGTGGAGGTGATCGAGAAACTCGGCAGCCGTGTCTTTGGCGTCCACTTCAAGGATGTCCGCACCATTCGTGATGCGGCGGAAACGGAAAAGCTGATGAAAGAACTGCCCAAACACCGCGCCGACGCCCTGAAGAAGGAAGGCAAAATCTTCACGATTCTGGGCGAAGGCGAACTGGACGTGGTGGGCTGCCTGAAGGCCCTCAAGAAGCTGAATTACCAATACGGCGTGTCACTGGAATACGAAGAGCATCCGGAGAATCCGATCTCGGACATCGAACAGTGCATGAAGACCGTGAAGACCGCACTGACCAAAGTGTAGTCTGACCGGCTTCGTTTGCCTGAATACAGCCAAGACGGTTCTCGCCGGAGAACCGTCCTGATTTTCAAGCAATGGACGACGACTGATTCAGCGGTAGATCACCACCAGAAACATCACCGCCTCCGACTTGCCGAGATTGGCGATGCGGTGCGACACGTCCGCCGGGTAACTGGCCGAGTCGCCTCGACTGAGTTCCACGCGGTCGGCTGCGGATTCAATGCTGACCCGGCCTTGCTGCACGGTGAGGAACTCGCGGGTGCCTGCGAAGTGCGGGGCGCTCTTGAGTTCGCCGCCGGGGGTCAGGGAGAGTTCGTAGAACTCGACATCCTTCTCGAGCTTGAGCGGCGACAGGGTGCGGATGGTGACGTGTTCATCCGAGCGGTAGTGGTGGGCCGGGTCGTCGTGGCGAATGACGTGGATCGCGGACCCGCGCTGTGTGGCCTCGCCGACCAGTTCGCCGATCGTCAGGCCGAACGCTGCGGCGATGCGGATCGCCACGCCGAGCGTGGGGTTCGCCTGCCCGCGCTCGATCTGGCTAAGCATCGACCGGCTGACATCGCACTGCTGGGCGAGCTGTTCCAGCGACCAGCCGCGTTCGGTACGCAGCTGCTTGAGCCGCTCGGGGAGAGTGCTGGGGATCTCGTCGGGTTTGTTGGAGGTGCGGGCCATTGTTCGAAATCGTGGACAGTGCGTCTTGCATTGTGGAAAGTCGTATTCTAGTATATCGTCGCAGTCGTTCGGTAAACAGGAACGACGCAATCAGCCGTCAGCTTTGAGCCAGTACGAGAGACAACGAGAAAGCCCATGCAGGATTGGCCCGTCGGCTATATCCTCTGGCTGATCGCTGAAAGCTGCCCCCACAAGGATCCTCCTCATGAAAGCCCTCGTCAAGAAGCACTCACAGGTCGGTCTCTGGCTGGAGGACGTTCCGATGCCGGAGGTCGGTCCGACCGATTGCCTAATCAAGGTCGACCGCACCGGAATCTGTGGGACCGATGTCCATATCTACAACTGGGACGCTTGGGCCCAGAAGACGATCCCGGTCCCGATGGTCGTCGGGCACGAATTCGTCGGCGAGATCGTCCAGGTCGGGGCGCAGGTGAAGGACTTCTTCCCCGGCGAGGTCGTCAGTGGGGAGGGGCATGTCGTCTGCGGACACTGCCGCAACTGTCTGGCCGGACGGCGGCACTTGTGTGCCCATACGGTCGGCGTCGGCGTCAACCGGCCCGGAGCCTTTGCCGAGTACGTCTCGATTCCGCAGACCAACGTCTGGCACCACGACCCGAAGATCGACCGCGACATTGCCTCGATCTTCGACCCCTTCGGCAACGCAGTTCACACAGCTCTCTCGTTCGACATGCTCGGCGAGGATGTGCTGATCACCGGAGCTGGGCCGATCGGCTGCATGGCGACGGCGATTGCGCAGTACGCCGGGGCGCGGTATGTGGTCGTCACCGATGTGAACCCGTGGCGGTTGGACCTCGCCAAGAAGATGGGAGCCGACCGTGTCGTCGATGTGCGAACCGAGAAGCTGAGCGACGTGCAGAAGGAACTCGGCATGAAGGAGGGGTTCGATGTCGGCCTGGAAATGAGCGGTAACCCGAGTGCCTTCCGCGACATGATCGCCAGCATGGCCCACGGCGGAAAGATCGCGATGCTCGGCATTCCCGAGAAAGAAATGTCGATCGACTGGAACAGCGTCGTCTTCAACATGCTGACGATCAAGGGGATCTACGGCCGCGAGATGTACGAGACGTGGTACAAGATGACCGTCATGCTGCAAGGCGGTCTCAAAATCGACCCCGTCATCACACACCGGTTCCACGCCAGCGAATTCGAACAAGGCTTCGCCGCCATGCGATCGGGCCAGTCGGGGAAGGTGATTCTGGATTGGAAGGGGTTTTGAGGGGGACGTGACCCGTCGCTATTCCGAACGCCCCAAAGGGGCAGCACAAATCAGCCCAAGGCAGAGCGAAACGGCGTCAGCCGCGCAGCGCCGCCCTGGGTCTGTAGCCGTATCGAGATTCCAAGCCCTGTAAGGGCGAAACAACAAGACGACGATTGTTTCGTCCATTCAGGGCTGAGACCCTCTCTATTTACACTTGTCCTGGGGCGACGCTGCGCTGTGCCCCAGGCTGACATGGGGCTGCCCCTGCGGGGCGTCGGAGGACATTCGAAGTGCAGCGCAGCGATTGGCCCTGACAGGTTGGACGTAACCTGACCAACTCGCCTCTGGATACAGCCACCGGCTGGACAAGAATCGCGAACACTATCGGCGGCTTTGTGCGACTCGCTCGTCACCAATCACCCGTTCGTTGACGGCAACAAACGGAGCGGTCATTCGGCGATGGAAACGTTTCTGATTCTCAATGGATTCGAGCTGTGTTAAGCCCGACCCATCGGACGGACTTCCTCAGTCCACGGTGGCCTGGCGAACACTGGTGAGCATGAACACCAGCAGGCTGACGGCAAACACCAACTGGCTCATGACAGACAACGGAGCGGGCAGGAGCAAGTAACCGACGGCGCCCAGGCAAGCCAGGATCGCCAGCACTGGCCGGAACGATCCGCCGTGTGATGCGGACCAGACCCGTCGGGCCAGCCACAGGGCCAGCACGATCCAGGCAAGCGACCATACCCCCGTGAGGGACGTGGTCCACGCCTGTCGTGGGCGAAGCGACAATGTCAATTGTGGTGTCCCCCCCACTTTGGAGAAGACCGACTCCGTGCCCACCAGCGGCACGTGGATCGGCAGGGACAACCCGCCCGGCTGGGTCCAGTGGGGAACCGGGCCAGACGTCCCCGCCACGATGGTTTCAAATCGATCGCCACCGCTCACCATATCATCCATTCCCCCGCCCATCCCCCCATAGGCCCCACCACCAAAGCTGACCGAATTCGACAGCTGGGGCAGCTGCTGAGACTGGTCGAATTGCTGGACCTGCTGGCGTGCATCAACTCCATTGATATTCAGTTGAACCGCCCCACCGGCCCCGTTGGGAGCATCTGGCTGAGCTGCGGGTTTCGCCTGTAGCCCTTGTCCGGCGTTGGAATACGACTGTTCTTCCAACTGCTTGCGGAGTGCTCCCCGGCCGTTATCCGCTTTGCCCGAACGACGGGCGAGCGACTCGCTCTTTTTCCCGGCAACTTCCTTGCCCTTAAACTCCAGATTCATCTCCGGTTCCAGGGCAAACGCACTGTTGTTCGTGAAATTCAGTCCATTCTGACCGATAATGAAGTCTCGATTGTTGTCCACTTTCGCCAGCGATGTCACCGAGTTTGGGTCATCATTGGCGGGGGTCGATGGACAGTTCATGATCGCAGTGGCAATATCATTCCGAATCTGTTTATTGAACGACTGCAGCTTTGCGTTTCGGGCATAGGTTTCGCTGAGCCGGGAATCCCCCTGATAGCTCAGGAGGGCCAGATCAAGCTGCTTCAGGTTGCTCACGCACTGCGCCTGGCGAGCCTGATCTCCCTCGAAGTGCTTGATGACGCGGACCATTTCCTGATAGTCGGACTGCAAACGTTCCAGGCGGGCGGTCTCGGGGGAAACGAACGAGTCGTCGCCGCTCAGTTGATCGACGTTGGAACGACTGCGGTCATTGACCAGCGTGGCATCCAGTTTGTCCGGGGTGAGAACTTTCCACGACGTGTGAGCGACCGTCAGCCCGAAGTCGGGTGAGTCGTTACGGGTCACAACGCTCGGGGCGGGCAGTGACACTTCCTGCCTTGACGGGCTCCATCCATTCTTGAGAGGTGTCGCCAGTTGTCCGAACAGAGTGATCTGCACTTCGAAGCTCAGATCAACCATGCTGGTCTGGGGCAGTGGCACGAGATGAATCATCCGTTCCTGCAGTTGAGTCATGACCGTTCGCGATGGACGCCCCTTGACAAAGACCGACATCAACCGCGCCCCGACGGGCAACTCCAGTCCGAGGAACTGCTGTCCCCGGTTGCGGACCGTGTAGATGGCTTGCGTCCGCCAGGTGCCGTCCCAATCAAGAGCTGTCACCAGATCGCTGCCGATGACCGTCGCCCGGCCCGATTCCTGGGTGTTTCCCCGGACCAGTTTCCACTGCGGATAGGCCATCGTGGGAGACAGCTCCGTGATGGCCAGTGCCTGATCCAGCAGGCTGCTCTCAACGACCAGTGGCAACTGATCTCGCGGAATTTTGCGGATCAGCTGCTCGTCGACAGACACTAGTTGGCTCTGCGAGCGGTTGACGACAATCGCCGCTTTTCTCTGGGATTCGAGTGGAACGTGCTTGCCAGCGACGTCCGGGCCAAGAAACGCAATGTTCGGGAGCCCCAGCAGGTCATTGGAAGCAGGAGGCAGCGTGACCACTCCGGTACAGAGAAACTGATTTCTGACGGGGTCGATCAGCTCAATGGTCCAGAGCAGTTCGCCCTCTGCAGTGCGTTCGGTGCTGATTTGCCGGACGTTGGGGACGGTTAACTCCAATCGTCCCTGGAACCAGGCGGGCGACGTAAACCGGAAGGTATCGGTTGCAGCCCGCGTGATCTTCCACCGGAACGTCAGACCATAATCGATGGAATCATCGGCCACAGCCACCAGTGTGACCTGATCGCCACTGAGCTGTGCGACTTGCCGGGAGAGGTCAATCGAAGCCGCCGCACTGACGGGAGCCGTGGCCCGGAAGGCAAATTTAATCGGCGAACTGCGCAGCTGTCGCAACTCCGGTGAAAGCTGGTCCGGAGGAGTGGACTTCCAGCCTTCCGCAGAACGGACAGTTGCGGAATAGAGATCACTGACCCAGACAGCCAGCGTGGTGTTCAGCTTTTCGATGGCCAGCGGCTGGGGGGGCAGCAATTCGATGCCCACCGCTTCCGGTTTGCGGGGAGCCTGCCCCGTGAGGAGCAACTCCACCTGCCCCAGTCGCGGCTGGTCAAACTCGACCGTCAGCGTACGGTGTCCATTCTCGGACGGCGTGTCGTACCAGTCGTTAATAAAATCGGCCCCGGCCACATCCATCAGGAGATAATCTGGGGGCAGATCAATCGACACGCTGGGCCGGGGAGCTCCCGTCAGATCGAAAACCAACCGACTGGCCCATTCGGCCTTACGCGGAGCAATCTGCACACCGTGCTCTGCCACACAGCGTGTTTCGGGCTGACGACGGGAGAGGGAAATTGTCAGACGCACGGGACGGGTGGCAAACCGGAATGCGGCCAAGGGGAGACCTTCGGGTCGATGAGGCGCAGCGACCGGCTGATACTTGTCCAGATCCACGCGGGCTGCTCCGGTCGTGTCGACGGGCCGCAGCACGAATTCGCTGGCGGCAAACAGTCCGATCTGGCCAATTTCACGAGTGGCCTCCATCGGAATGACTTCCGGCACGGGCAGTGTCTGCGTCTCGTGGGTGACCGGCAGCGGTGCGTAGAGGTCCAGTACGATCGCCGTCTGATCTTCGACCGTCCGTCGCAGGAACACCCGCAGCCTTCGGGTCATTCCCTGGGCTTCATCGAGCTGCCAGCCCCCGATGTCTGGACCAGACAGTTCGCGAATCGACAGGGCCGCCGGAACCTCGAAGGAAACCTCATTCAAGGCCCCTTGCCGTACGCGGTAGGCGAACTGGTGATTGAGCTGGAAGCCGACATCGTCAACGACGACAGCCGCTCCGGTGTCGACATGCACGATGGTGTTTCCCGCTCCGCGAACGGCGCGCGGCTGCCAGGAAATCGTGATCTCCCCGCCGCGATCGACGGCCGTTTCGAGCACCGGTCCGTCAGCGTTCTCGGAGAGGTGATACAGCCCCGTTGACCCGTTCACACGCAGGTCACGATCCCCCATGATCTTGGGCAGTTGGACCGACAGCTTGGCGGCGGCGGTGGGATGAGTCTTGAGGGTGAACCGTCCCGCAGGCCCTTCCATGGGAGCCGATACGTCGAACTCGACATCCAGGATGTGCGTTCCTGGTTGGTCGAGCACAATCCGATAACCCGTTCCATCCGCCTGGAGAGCGGCGGGCTGACCATCCAGAACGGCACTCTTAAGAGCGACTTCGCGAATGGGCAGGGGCAGACTGACCTGCTTTTCAGGGAGGTTGATGACCACCATCCGGGATTTGACGTGAACGACGGAATCCTTGCCCGCATCCTCGAAGGTGGCAGCATGCAGGGCCTCGACGATTAGTCCATCGACTGGACCGACGGGAGGAACAGCGGCTTCCGGATGGGCCTTACTCCACAGTTCGAGGAACAGCGGCTGCGGCAGGTAGACACGATCCGCGGTGCTGGGATCGTCTCCCGAATAGGGCAGCACGACATGCGGCATTGCGGGGGCGGGCTTCGGAGCCACCGGTTCTTCGGCCTGAACGGACGAGACAAAGCCCGCAGCAGCCAGCAGGAGCAACACCGATGTCATCGGGGAGGAGGTCGCGGGAACAACTCGGCGGCAACAGCGACCACAAATCCAACCTCCCAGTCGCATCAGAAGAGTCACTCCCAACACGGTTAGTCCTCCGAAGAACAGTCCATCGATCATTGGCTGCACCCCCGCAGGCAACAATGGAGCGATCCCCAAGGTGCCACAGACCAGCAGAAGACTCCAGATAACCCGGATGGCCAATGATGTCCGACGGGTAAACCAGCCCGCAACCCACACGACGATCATCACAAACAAGCTGAAATCGCGTGAGCGATCCTCACTGGTGAATCGCACAGTCAGGTCGGGGGCCGTGTCGCTGCGTCCGAGATACGTGAAGTCCCGCGAAGTGGAGTCGGCAGGGGTGACAAGCTGTAGCGCCAGTGACAGCAGTCCGCCAGGGGTATTTGGCAGGGCTGCCGCGAGGGCCGCCTGTTCAGCGGGAGCGGCCCCGCCGCTGCGGTCATTACCCGGAGCGGCCGTTCGGCCAAACCCCATCGGCTCCGCAGCCGAGGGAGGTTGATCAATAGCGAACGCATCGCTGGGGCCCGAACCCGCCTGACTGGCGGGATACGCAGGAGGAGCCGCTGACGTACCACGCAGGCCCCTCTGTCCATCTTGCATAGGGGCCTGAAGTACGCGTCCCGCAACTCCGGGCTGCTCACTGAAGAAATCGTCATTGGCTGGAGCCGCCCACGCCTTTTCATCATTCACGGTTTGTTCTTTCAAGAACTTCTCGCGCTGCGGAGTCTGCGACTCAATGCGATCTTTGGCCTCATCTTCGGAACCCGATAGAGCTTTATCACGGCCCCGGTTCATTCGTTTCTGTTCCGGGTTGATGGCACGGTAACCGAAACGAGTATCCGTCGGCGGTGTGGCTTCGGCATCGAATAACTGCACCGGAGCGGACTCGCTCACAATGCTCGGAGTTGACTGAATCGCATCCATTTCCACCGGAGAGCTGAACTCTTCGCCGGACATGGGGCGATCCCAGTTGTTCGCGGGAACAGCCATCGTGGGTACCGGTGTATGCAAGGCGGCGATGTCGTAGCGGGCGTTCCGCGACTGCTGCACTGCGGGCAGCAACAGGAACAGCACTCCAGCAAAGAGGCCGCACACGACACCAGCCGCGATCATTCGTTTCCATCCAAAGCGTTCCAATGACTTACGAATTCCCCAAGCCACCAGGAACAGAATGGCGAGCACGACAATCCCGTCCCGCACCCGCTGGGGGCTGGGAGCCTGCATCAGACTGCTGGCCCGGGCCAGCCAGCCATCTCGATCGGGATCGATGGTCGGCTGGAACGCCCCCGGACTGTCGATCACCAGCCAGTCATTGGGATGATGCAGCTTCCAGCTCTGGCTGAGGATCTCCAGCGGCTGCTCAGCACCCTGGCCATCCAGAACACTGAACTTGGGAGGTGCCTGTGTCAGATCACTGGCCGGCGGGCCGGACAGCTGCGATCGATAGAAGAGGGTCAGTGTGTGCCGCTCGCTGGCGTTCCCCGACTGTGGGACGGCGACCAGCAGGCCATCGCCCTGCTGGCGGATCTGCTGTGGCTGTTGATTGACTTGAACGGCCCACAGATCCACCCCGGAGGGGAGCCGAACCTTAAGATTCTGAATCCCGATGGCGGTGAATGTCAGGTCGGATTGCTGCTGCAATTCCCCATTGCGACCAAGGACCGTCTGCAGGCTGAGCTGGTGGCCGATGGCTGTGGGGACTCCCGCGCGATCGAACCGTTGTTCGCCGACGAGCAGCGCCCAGCCCGGTCGTGAGTAGCGGAAGCCCGAGACGATCGGTTCTTTCGGCTGATAGAATGCTGCTGGAAAATCGATGGGATCCACTTTCGTCAGCGGTTGTCCGGCGGAGTCCGCTGCGACCGGAGTCAGGAACTGTTCCTGCGAGGCCTCGACCGCCGCAAATCCCGTTTCACGTTCCGCCCCGACCACCGTCATAACCGGACAGGCAAAGGGCCCGGCCCCCGCCTTCACGGCCCGAATATTCACCGACAACAGCTGCGTACCGATCAGGTAGCGATCCAGCCGCAAAGTCCAACGACGGCGTCCGACCTCAACCGGACCGGCGGTTTGTTCGACAATTTTGATTCCGGGAATCAGGATCAACTTGGGCGATCCCCCGGCTCCCTCGGCCAAGGCCACCAGTGAGGACAGCGTGAAGCGCAGATCGGTTCCCGCCGCTTCGGGTAGATCGATCATCAGCCGCCGCGTTCCGCCTCCTTCAATCGTCAGGGTCGATTCGATGTGGCTGTTCAACCGATCGGCATCGACGCGAAAGAATGTCGAGGCGTGACTCGAGATGCGGGCGGGTTTTCGAGAAACATTCAGCACCCCCCGATAGCCGGTATCCTGCAGGCTGAATCCCAGGCGGACAGACCGCCCATAAGCCGCGACCTTTTGGCCGAGCAGTGCCAGTTCGGACTGACTCGGAGAATCCAGTCCCACCAGTTCCGAAGGGACCACTTCCAGTGCCTGCTCCGCAGTGATGCCGTACAGCCCTTCGACGATGCCTGCCTGTGGCAGTTGTAACCGGGGCAACCCGACCTGAACGGGATTGTCCTCGACGGGCCAGCCATCCGGCTCCAGCCCGGCATTGATCGTGAGCGTCACGGTTCCGTCGGCGGGGACCGGCGTGGGGAAGGTCACCCGCACCTGGTTTACACCGGCCTCCTGCGGAATGATCTGCCACGGCACCGGGTCGTTTCCGACAAACAAGCTGCGAATTTGCCATGAGGCGGGCAAGTTGATCTCGGCATCAAAGAGCGGAGCCTGTCGCGTTTGCAGATTGATGACGGACGTGAAATCGAGTCCGATGGGATTCAAGTCAAGCAGATTCGAGATGGCAGCCCGGACTTCCCGGGTCTTGGGCTCGGTGACGAACGGCAGTTGAAACCGGGGCTTCCAGATCTGGAAGTGCAGGAGTGCATCGCCATTCTCGGCGGTGGTCGTCTGATGCACGATCGTGCGGACCCCGTCCAGTTCTCCCACTCGCAATCGCACGCCCGAGGGGTACCGGACGGTGGCGACGCCGACCTGTGACGTAATGTCATTGAAGTCGAGGGTCGGCACTTCCCAGGCGGTGTCGGTCGCTGCCTTCAAGACTCCGCGAAACTCGATCGAACGATTTCCGTCGAACGGCTGGCGATAGGCCAGCGTGATCGTCGTCCGGGTGGGATCGTCCGGAGTGTCGATCAGTTGCCATGAGTCGAGACCGGTAGAGTCGACGCCCGTAATCTCCAGCGACTGCGGAACCGTACAGACCAGCTTGTCGATGGGGCGACCAATGACCTGCAATGCGGCCTGCGCAGCCCAGGCAACTTCGCCGGGAGCCACCGAGACCTGAATGGCTGTGCTCGCCAGAATCAGCGAATCGGTGCGGGTCGTGGCCTGCCGATTGGTGATCTGAAGTGACGTACTTCGATGCCCCCCCAGGGCGATCCGGTACTCCGCAGGTTGGTCGGAAGGCCCACTGCGTGGCAGATTGTGTCCGCTCTCCGACAGAAACTTGCCGGCAGGCAGGGTGATGATCAGTTCTCCACTAGCTGCCGGAATCACTCCAAACCCCGTGGACAGATCGCTGCCAATCGCGGCCAATCGGGCGGTGAGATCCAACGTCAATGTCCCCGCCCCCGACTGGGCCGTGAAGACTCGCAAAATGTTGGGATTCTCGCCGTGCCAACCCGCCAGAGCGGGCTGGCCATTGATCTGACACTTCTCAACCGACAGACCGTCCGTGGGGATCTGAATCTCAGTCCAGCCACGTTCAAAGTTCATGAACCGAATCGTCGCGGTCAGTCGCAGCTGCTCCCCATCGATCTGACCGCGATAGTTGGCCGACGAGATCACCAGTCCCGAGGGTTGTGAGCCGGTTTTGGACTGGCGAGTGGCCTCGGCGACGAGGGCTTCGAACTCCTGTCGCTTCAGCAGAACCCCCTGCTTGTCGCGAGCCATGACCGCATCGAACTCTTCCAGCGGAACAAACAGATGCCGGATCGGCTGATCGAGCCAATCGTCGGCTCCCACCGAAGTCGCCCCCAGCAGACCGGCCAGCAATCCCAGCAGCAAGCAGCCCAGCCGGACTTTCCAGCTGACGCACAGGTCAAGGATCGATGATGTGTTTGACAATAAGTGCATGACAATCCTCCCTTCCTGAGACTTTAGGACCGTGACTCATCAGATGACGAGGTCTCGGGCGGGGGAGGGGGGGGAGGATTCTCTGTCGGAGAAGCTGCCGAATCGTCGGTTGCCTCCGGCTCCTTGAGCGAGGTCGCGGTCTGTTCCGTGGATACCGGAACGGCTTCCGGAGACGTTGCCCCCGCAGGAGCGGTCGTCGTCACGGCTGCGGCAGCCACCAGCGTGGCAGCCATGGCTTTGCGGGCAAACACCGCCCGAATGATCCACAGGCCCAGCAAGAACGTCAGGCCATAGCGTACAGCCAGCAGTCCGGCGGCGAGGGATTGCGAATCTTTCAATCCATACAGCACAGCAGCGAATGCGGCGACCAGCAGCACACTCAGCTTATTTTCCACCGAAGTCGACAGCAGCAGCAGGGCCACCAAGGCAGCCGCACCGCTGAAGAGGAATGCCATCCGCACCCGGTTCCACCATGTCACCGCGATCTTGGGAGCCCCTCCGAGATTGGTGTACCCGTAAGCCACTCGCCCTTCGGTCGGCAACCGCACGCTGGTCCCAGCACTTGCGATCCGTCCGTGCTCACTGGTGGTGGCTCGCCGATCCCCGGAGAGCAGTACGTTCCACGGATCCACACGGTCGATTTTCACGAATGATTCCGGATCGCCAACCAGCGAGAACTTCTCGGGCACATAAACGATGGCGGTCAGCAACTGCACCGGCACAGAGCCGCGGGCTCCGAGCACGGGCATCGGCAATTCCATCTGGCCGCGTCCATAGGAGCTGTCACCAAGCGACGGATTGACGCCCCATTGGAAATGCAGCGTGATCACAAACTCCTGATCGCTGGCCGCATCCCGCGCGACGTTGATCCAGAACGATTCCCAAAGACCACCGCTGAGCTTCTGATCCTCGGCAATCTCCGCCCGCTCCAGATTCACTTCCCGGTCACCCACAAAGACATTCAGCACCTTGATGCCCTTGGGCAGATGCGCCAGCAAACGTTGCCGTTCGCTGGTCTTCAACTGGAGTTGGGCCAGGTAGGTGGCCTCTGCGGTTTCCCCGGTCACGATTTCAACACGGGCCTGAGAGACGACTGTTGCCACGACTTCTTCGATCTCGTATTTGGTCTGCGAAATCGCCAGGGTGATGGCCTTGTCCTCGGGCTGGGTGAAGTAGCGAAAGGCCTGCGTCCCGGATTGAGGCAGCAGGGACAACTCACGCACATCGATCGGCTCGACATCGCCTCCGGTGGCCTGGGCACTGACCGCCAGGGAGTCATCCTTCGTAATGACCATCTCGCCTGTGATCTGTGACAGCGGCGTTTTCACTTCACCCTTTTCGTACCCCAGCGGGCGAACCGCCTGCACATCCAGCTTCCGCAGTGAGAGCTTGTCCCCGGCAGCCGCCGCGGGCTTCAGGTCGTAAGAGATGAGAAACCGCTGAGTGCCCAACACCTCGCGCTGCATGATGATGGTCCAGGGAATCCATCCGTCCTGGGCTGCCCCTGGGGACTGCTGCTTGATCTCGGTGGAATTCCCTTGAACCGCCACGGCCTCAATCTGCACTCGCTCCGAGACTGCCGCCGGAACAAGAAACCGGAACGTGTCGACCCCCGCATACTGGACCACAAAGTCCAGATGGCTCTTCACTTCGGCCAATTCGGGCTGCAAATGCACGGTCGTCGCGACCGAGGCTTCGATACTCGTGGGTTTGCGGACGGTTTTGACTGGAATCGTTACGGGCCGCCGCGTGAAACTCCACGAGGACGTGGCCCGGGTATCCGCAATCGCCGAAGCGGCCACAACCGGCAATGGCTGGGCGGCAGACAACCCGGCTTCGTTCGTCACGACTTCAATCGACTCTTTCGCGAACACATGAAGGCTGCCGATTTCCCGCTCGGTGCCCAGTGGTTCGAGGACGGGCAGCACCAGTTCCGCCTGATCCTTGCCAGCGGTGTAGTCGCGATGCCCACGGACGGCAATCGTCAGATTGCCCATCCGTTTTTCATTGAGGCTGACCGTCAGAGTGCTGGAAACGGCATCGGCATTGAACTCTTTCATCCCGTCACAATTGACCTGGTCAATCGTCAGGCCATCGGGAACTTTGATCTGGACCTGAAAGAGCCCCGCCCGTTCGATGGTGTAATTCAGTGACGTATCGAGCCGCAGTTCATCGTCGGTGAACACCAGTTGGGAGGACTGGTCGACCAGCACGCGCGGCTGGACCGGTTTGATCGCTGTTTTCAGGGTAAACTTGGGAGCGAAATATTTGAACGACGTCACGCCATTTCCGCGCAGACGCTCGTGAAGGTCGGCCACGTCAATGCGAACCACTCCGGTTTGCTGCTCGACCGACAAAGCGAGATCGCCGCTGTGAAAAATGCCGATCTGCCCCGATTCTCGGACCACATCCAGTGCATGAATGCCGACCGTCGCCGTGTCACTCATCCCCGCAATGTCGAAAGCCTCCTCGGGAATCTTCCGTTCCGTGTGCAGTTCGACATTGAATTTGCCGGTCTGGTTTCCCAGCAAATCGATGGTCACGACCTGGCGGCCTTCCTCCTCCTTGGCAATCCACCCTTTCAGACGGGACTCGGCGGATACGTCCAGAATCCGATGATCGCGGGGCACCGCAATCCGCAGCTGGGACACCTCACCGCGAAGCACTTCATAGACCAGCAGGGCGTCCGTGTGGACCAGCCCATCTTCGATCCCGACTCGCGTAAAATTGTTGACACTCGCCAGCAGTTCCATCTCAGGCTTGCTGGTCGCCTTGGGCCGCCAACGAGCAGCGATCCGGGGCGTGGAGCCCAGATTCGCCTTGAACCGAGTCTGCTTTTCCGCAGCCTGCACCGGAAGCCCGATCAACCGGGGGGTGACTTCCACTGCCTGGTCAGCTTCGGGAATCACAATTTCAAACGTCGTGATCCCCACGACCGGTACGTCAAACGCAAACTCGCGGCCTTCCGGGGAGGTGTGAATCTTGGCAGTCAATTCGATCGTCAGCTTCTGCTCCCCCGCTTCTCCAAACAGGAGGGCATAGTTGCCATCGCCGGTCCCCTTGAGGAGGATCTTTTCCCCGGCGATCAGTTGCCCGACAGCGGCGTCACCGAACCGAATGGGGACTTCCACCCATGGCTTCCCGAGAACATTGACGACCAGATCCACGCGAATGCGGGCGATGTCCTGCTCGACAGTCGCGACGTAAGCCGAACTGGAGATCACGGCGGGAACCTGAGCGGCCTCGATGGGTGGTTTTTCAGACGCGGTTTTCAGACGGCGATATTCCTCCAACGGGATCACCACACTGGCCCCCTGGGACTCAAAAATCCCTTTCAGGAACTTGAACGGCAAGTAGACCTCACGAGGGCCAGCGACCGCAGCTGGAGCCACCGCCGGAGCGGCCCCGTCCATGGGGGTCACGGGAACCACGACGGGCGGATTCGTCCCCGCAGCGGGCTCCTGACCGGGCGCCATGCGGGCCCATCCCATCCACAAAACCATCGAACACATTGCAGAAACGAGCAGGCGCATGGTCGCATCCTTGAACAGCTACCAACGAGGGACCTCGTCGACTGCTGCAGTCTAGGTTATTTGGCGATGCTTGGGCAGGTTGTGATGCCTGTAGCGATTGGCGAATCAATTCGGGGTACGGGAGTCTCTACTATGACGCACACTCGGGGGGCCGCATTGCAGAAAATTTGAAAGAGAGAGAGGTTTTGTGTCCTGTACGGGCCAACAAGTACGACGGAAACGATCCCTCGCGGCAGACCGACAGACTGAATCAACGAAAACAGCCTGATTCGGATCAACCGAAACAGGCTGCCAGTGATCTGGAGCCCCCCGAAGGGGGTCTCTATCCGTCAACGACACCTAGAAGATGAACTCGGTGAGTCCTCCCCCTCAAGAGCCCACAGGCCCGCCGTCCCCACAGGCTTGTGGGGCGGGTGCCTGTCACTCCCTGGGAAAATGTGCCGTTGAGGACGAACTAAACACCCGAGAACGGATGCTTGGCGGTGTCCTTCTTGGCGAGCATTTCGCTGGCGCTGGGCTCGTTCTTCATCGCACGGGCGATCGCCAGCTTCGTTGCGTCGTAGTTGTACTGGAAGATCTTCTTGTCATCTTCCGCAGCCCAGTGAATGAACACGCCGCAGACGATGCACAGCGACTCCGCCTGGTCCTTGGCAATCACGCCCGCTTCAACGCTGTCGGCGACAGCCTTCGCCACGGCGTACTGAGCGGGTCCGAACATCTGGACAGCCTGCTTGGCTCC
The DNA here is from genome assembly GCA_003671275.1 of Planctomycetota bacterium. Taxonomy (GTDB): domain Bacteria; phylum Planctomycetota; class Planctomycetia; order Planctomycetales; family Planctomycetaceae; genus TH-plancto1. Next base: position 125,646 of record QWPB01000077.1, read on the forward strand.
CTTGATCGTGACCTTGGTGATCATGACGGTGGCGGGCTTCACGCCGAGATTCGGGGCCAGTACCGCCAACAGATTCGAGTGACCATGCGACTGGGTCGCGAGAGCATTGGCAAAAGCCACACCCACCGGACCGCTCTTGTCGCCGATCAGCAGATCGATGTGTGCAATTTCGTTTCCATCACCGCAGAGGGCTTCGCCCACGTGGAACGACATCGGAGAGTCTCCCGAGAATCCAAGTTGTCTGATGAGACCCCCCGCAGCCCGACACTGAGCGCGACGCAAGATCCATCCATCCGTCGAGATAGGTTACAGCCCGCCCGCCGAAATTCCAGTCCGACCCATCCTTCGGGGTGTTCTCCCGTCGACGCAGGGATTCGGTTTCCCGTAACTTATCCGGACTGTTCAACAGAAACCTGAAGGAGCCCGCCATGCGTTGGAAATTCAGTGGGGCCGTTCTCTGCGTGGGGTTCCTCGGCCTGTTCCTGCTCCTGACGGAGCCAGCAGTCGCTCAAAAGCGGGCTTGGCCGGTTGATCGGTTGATGAATGGGGCTCGTGTTCGAGTGGCCTTTGCCCCGATTACCAAAGGCGTGCGAAACTCAGTCGTCCGGGTTCTCATGGATGGCCAAACGGTGGCCCTGGGAACGGTCTTCGCCCCCGGACTGGTTCTCACCAAGGCCAGTGAGATCCAGGCGGCCACCCCGTTGCAATGCCAGCAAGGCAAGTCAATTCGCGACGCGACGCGACTCACCTGGTCACAAGCCCACGACCTGGCGGTACTCCAGGTTGACACGAACGACTGGAAGCCGATCGAACCTTACAACGGCCCCGACCCGGAGGTCGGCCACTTTGTGATTGCGGCCCAGCATGCCGAACTGCCCATTGCCGTCGGAGTGGTGAGCGTAACACGTCGAGAAATCGAGAAGGAAGAGATCCACGGTGTCCTGGGGATCCAGTTGGAACCTGTGGATGAGCCCGTCGTCAAGCTGGTGTTCGAGGGCAGCGCTGCGGCCACCGCCGGAATTCAGCCGGGAGACCGAATTACCAAAGTCGGCGAGGTATCGGTGACCAGCCGCGAAACCTTGATTCACGAAATCGCCCGCCATCCTCCCGGAGAGAAGCTGACCATTGAGCTGCTGCGGGACGATAAACCGGTCACATTATCGGCCACGCTGAGCCACCCGTTTGGTGAGTTTCTATCGCGGATTGCCCAACAGAACCGCTTGGGCGGCGAGATCAGTCGCCGGGCGGGCGGCTTTCCAATCGCCATTCAGCATGACAGCGTTTTAAAACCCGACGAGTGTGGCGGCCCCGCACTAGATATTGAGGGGCACGTGATCGGGATCAATATCGCCCGCTCGGGCCGGACGGAATCGCTGCTCATCCCCGCGACTGTCGTCCAGGAAGTGCTCGCCTCCCATGCGGCGGGAACTCTTCCGGCATTTCCGAATGCCGAACCCGCTGAAGCCTCCCCGAAGCCCCCGACGAACGATTGAGCCAACGCCACCGGGCCGGTAACCTGCCGGATCGCATTTCCGATCCGCCGCTGGAACAGGTTTCCCTATGTCGACCGATTCATCCTCCGTGGAACACGTGCTGGTAGTCCCGACATCCCTCTTCCACGAGGTCGGCTACTTTCAGGGATTCCAACCCAACATCCAGCCGTACTTGGAGGTGCTGCTGAATCCTGCCGTGACCAGCTACCGGCCCCGCGATGTGATGGAGCAGGATTCGAGCTTTAAGCAGCTCATTCCGTACTGCATCTTCCGCTGCGATGGCCAGATCTTCTCGTACCGTCGGGGACAAGGGCAGGGCGAAACACGGCTGCTCAAGAAGCGTTCGATCGGAATCGGCGGTCACATCTCTTCGATCGACCAGCATGCCCCGAACGTCTATCGCGAGGCCATGCGTCGCGAGATTGAAGAGGAGGTGTTTCTTGAGTCGAATTTTCAAGAAACCTGTATTGGACTGATCAATGACGATCTGACCGAGGTGGGAAAGGTCCACTTGGGAATTGTTCACCTGATTGATATCGATGAGCCCAAAGTTCGACCCCGTGAAGAGTCGATACACGAGGCAGGCTTCGCAAAGCCGTCAGAATTGATACTCGCGAGAGATCAGTTCGAAACCTGGTCACAAATCTGTCTGGAGCACCTGATTTCCTAAAGAAGTCAGTGGTCCCTGTGACCAAAGATCACCGCAGACTCGTGAACCATGGAGTGGTTCACGAGATGCTCGTGTTTTGCCCGAAACGCTCCGAATGTCGGTGGGCACACGATCCTGAAGGCACATTGCGACCGACGACGACAAGGAAGTGTCACATGCGAAATCGTTTCACCCGTACATTCTGGACCGGCGCAGCGGCTGTCGCGATGACCGGAAGCCTGTGGACTTTGGCCGCCTTCGGCCAGGCACCGGCCGTGCGTCCCGCCGCCCGACCGGCGGCAGCCGCACCGGCAGCCCGGGTTCCGGCAGCTGCCACCACACAGCCCGCAACTGCCGGTCAACCGGCGGCCTCGAACATCATCTCGGCAGAAGCCGCCAAACTGCCGCTCCAGCCCGGTGGCGTGGACGAAGCGGGCCTCGGTCAGATCATCGCGGCTCTGGGCCTCAAGCCCGACAAGCAGCTTCAGCGATATGACTTCGCTTTCCGAGCCGAAATGGAAGGGACCGAATGGACCCTCTCGATGTCCGCGGTTCTCAGCCAAGACCAACAGTCCCTGTGGCTGATGGCCTGGCTCGACGAACTTCCCAAATCCGCCGAAGCGGTGCCCCGTGCGGCATTGTTGCGCCTGCTGGCTGAGAACGACACGCTGGGTGACGGCAAGATGTTTGCCTATATCCCCAATAATCGCCGCTTCGTGATGCAGCGATCGGTGTCCAACGAACAGATGACCTCCGCCAAGTTCCGCACCTACCTGTCGGACCTCGGAGCCAGTGTCGTGGAAACTCATGGCGTCTGGTCGACAGGTCAGTGGGCTGCTCCCGCCGCCGCTGCGGCAACGGGTGCGACTCCAGCAGCCACTCCGGGGGCAGTGGCTCCGGTGGCTCGGCCCGCCGCGACGGGACGTCCCGTCAACACAGCTGTCAACGACTCCAAGACGACCACACCGATTCGTAAATAGTTATCCGGGGGCGATCTCCGAGCCAAACAGCCCGTCTGACTCAGTCAGGCGGGCTGTTTGCATGGATGGCATCCGGAGTCGCTCTTCCGATGTGCTCCCCACGGAGTCGCCGGGGAGATGCCCGCTCCACACTCCTCGATCAGGTTACCCCCGGAAATACTCACCATCATCGATTCCAACTGCTAGACTTTCGGTCATTCGTTGCAGATCTCCACGTTCCAGGGACTGCACATTGATTGAGACGGAGTCTGGCAGCCATGAAACGTGGAATCTTGATTTGGCTCGGGCTGGCCCTTCTGGCAAGCGGGCTGTTTTTTCTATTCCGGAATGCGAAGCCCCAGTCCCAGCTGTCGCCGGAAGTCGCGGCGCGCGTCGCACGGGATCTGCCGCTGGCGGTCGCCCATCTGGAAAACATGCACCCCGAAGCAGCGCTTCCATTGCTGATGGCGCTGAACCAGGATGTCCCCCATGATCGGGCCGTGCTTCAGAACATCGCCGTAGGCCGCGTGCTGGAGGCGATGAACCCGAAACCCGGCATTGAAGCCGAGCCCCTGAAACAGACGACACTCGCCCACTTGCAGGCCTGGCAGGCGGCGCATCCCGATGACTGGCAATGTTACGCTCTGTCGGGGCTGTATCTGGAGCATCTCGAAGACTACGCCGCCGCCTATGCGATGTTCGATGCGATCGCCCCCCTGGAAACCACAACGAACGGCGGGGCACAGCGTCCAGCCAGCCGCGTGGGTGACACGGGAATGCTGTATGCCATGGCGCGAACCGGCCTGAAACTCAACAAGGGCCCCGAACGCGCCGATGCCTTGCGGGCCCTGCTTCAGGCGGTCGACGATCAGCCGGACGACTTGTGGCTGCTGCTGGCCCTGATCGATGAGCAGGTTTCCCATCAGGACGAGACAGTCTCCAAGCCCCTGGAGAAGTTGCTTGCGCTGGCCCCCTTGGTGGCTGAGCCCATTCGCCAAGCCCAGCGATTTGACATTGTGCAGGCCATCGCGACCATGCAAGCGGCCATCCCTCAATCCGACTGGAAGGCGGTCACTCGCTCATGGGGCCCGATCCGGAATCTGATGACCCCGACGGATGCCAGCCAGACCGATCGCAAGAAGAATCAACGGCACCCGCTCGACTATGTCGTGGACCGGATCGAGGGTCTGTCCCTGCCGAGAGTGGCCCCCTCCCCAGCCATTCCGCTGAAATTCGAGCCGCTGGAATTGCCCCCGCTGCTGGGAGCCCCCGCAGAAGTTCTCGATGCCCGGTGGGCGGACTTCGATTTCGATCGACTTCCCGAGCTCTGTGTGTTGGAGAGTACCCGCCTGACCATCTGGTCGAAAAAAACCGGTGCCGATCAATCCCCCGATCCCTGGACGCTGCTGGCCGAGTGCCCGGTAGAAGGCGTCGAGCGGTTTCTCCTGGGTGATCTCGATGACGATCCCGTGGAATTGTCTCCCGAATCGACACCCGGGGTCACGGTCCGCCGCGCGGATCTCGATCTGGTGCTCTACGGAAAAGTCGGCGTGCGATTCCTCCAGTGCAATCGGGGCGACCAGAAATTGTCCCTGGCCCCCCCCGCCAAAGCTGTTGCGAACCTCTGCGACGTACCGGTGACTGCCGCAGCCCTCGCCGATTTCGACGGGGATGGGGATCTCGATTTACTGATGGCGAACAGCCAAGGGCTCCAACTGGGCTTCAATCGTGGCGGGTTTCAGTGGGAAACTCGACCCGACAGCCCGGCGGGAGTCCCCGCGGGACAGGCAATCTCACAACTGAAGGCCTGTGATCTGGATCGTGATCACGATATCGACGTGCTGACCGTCTCCGAGGGACAGGTCCAGATGCTCACGAATTTACGGCATGGAACCCTTCGCTGGTCAGCGATCGCCGGACTCGACTCCTCCCAGGTGATCACGAATGTTGCCATTCTGGATGCGGATGCCAATGCCAGCTGGGACTTGCTGCTCAGTGGTCCGACTGGGCAGCGGCTGGCCCTGAGCCGAACCATCGAAGAGGGGGCTTGGCGAATCACCGGCGATCCCCCGGTGTCCGATCAGCCCACTCGGGCTGCGTTGCTGGCAGACTTGGACAACGATGGCCTGGAAGAGATCGTCCATCTGGCGGATACCGTCAGCCTGTCTCGCGGAGGGCTTGGGACTTTCGATGAGGCTCCGGCCAACTGGTCAGTCCCCTCGGGAGTGCTGGCCCGGTCTGGCCAGTCGATCGATGCCGATGGCGATGGCGATCTGGATCTGTGCTTGAATCTGCCTGCGGGAATCGCCCTGTGGGAGAATCAGGGTGGCCATCAGAACGCCTGGGTCAGCCTGGAAGTTGTCGCCGCACAGGTCAAAGACTCGCCCCCTGTTCCCAGTGGGCGTGTCAATCATTACGGCATCTGCAGCCTGCTGGAGGCACGCACATCCGCCGGTTATCAGGCCCGTGTCATCGAGGCGCAGCCGGTCCATTTTGGTCTGGGACCACAGGGCCAAGCCGAAATCGTACGCATCGTGTGGCAGAACGGCAGCCCCGTGAACACAATCGCCCCGCCCCGCAACCAGACAATCTGGGAACTGCAAACACTGACCGGGTCCTGTCCGTACCTGTATACATGGGACGGCGAACAATATGTGTTCGCCACCGATCTACTCTGGGCTGCCCCGCTGGGAATGCCCAGTCCGGCTGGGGGGCTGACACCGGCTCGCGAGTGGGAGTACCTCAAGATTCCCGGCCAGCTGTTGAAGGCACGAGACGGGCAATATCAACTACAACTGACCGAAGAACTTTACGAAGCCGCCTACTTTGACAAAGTCCAGCTGATCGCGGTCGACCATCCGGCGGAAGTTGAGATCTACTCCAACGAAAAGGTCGGGCCGCCGACCATCGCGGGAAAGAAGATTCACACTGTCAGCAATCCGCGCGTACCGGTATCTGCTCGAGACCAGCAGGACCGTGATCTGCTTCCGGCCATCCGGGATCTCGACGAGATCTACACGAAACACTGGGACCACAAGTTCAAACAGGGATGGACCGAACGCACGGAGCTTCATCTGGATCTGGGAACCATCCCCCCGGCGACCCCGGTAATGCTCTATTTGACAGGCTGGATCTATCCCACGGACCCGGCCATCAGCATGTCGATTCAGGAAAACCCGGGCCGCGCCGGGCTTGGGATTCAGCCCCCCTCGCTGGAAGTTCCCGATGGACAGGGGGGGTGGAAGCTGGCCAGCCCGTTTATCGGCTTTCCGGGAGGAAAGACCAAGACAATCGCTGTGGATCTGACCCACCTGCTGACGCCGGGTGATAGCCGTGTCCGCATCGTCACCTCGATGGAACTTTGCTGGGACCAGATCTTCTTTACGATGAATGAACCCGCGGCTGAGGTCCGGGAAACCCCTCTGGAACTCGTGTCCGCCGATCTGCATTACCGCGGGTGCTCGGCCCGTATCCTGCATCCGCAATTCGGTCCCGAGCGTTACGACTATGCGCGCGTTGACCCCATGCTCTACAGCTCAATGGAAGGTCGATTCACCCGGTACGGCGACGTTCGGGAGCTGTTGACCGAACCGGATGACCGCATGGTCGTCCTGGGGTGCGGTGATGAATGCACTCTGACTTTTCGGGCAGCCGCCCCGCCGCCCCTCGGGTGGACACGCGACTTCGTGATTCACAATGTCGGCTGGGACAAGGATTGCAATCCGCAAAACATCTACGGCAAGACCGTCGAGCCACTGCCGTATGCGGGCATGACGGGCTACCCGCCCGCAGTACCGTATCCTGACAGCGAACAGCACCGGGCCTACCTGCGGCATTACCAGACTCGGGAGCAATCCGATCACGCCTTCCGCCGGTATCTGTTCCTCCAGGACTGACCCGTACGGCCTGAATTGATATCCCATGCAAAACGCCCGCTGACGGTTGTCAACGGGCGTTGGAGTTCATCGTTTCTGGAGTCAGGCCTAGCGCCCCAGAACCCACAGGTGGAACGCCTTGGACTTGAGACCCACTTCGGCCAGAACCTGCCGTACTGTCTTTGAGTCATCCTTGGCGAACGGCTGTTCGGTGAGGACACCGCACTCATCGCGGTAAAAGACCCCCATCTTACCGTCGACAATCTTCTCGATGATGTTGGCTGGCTTGCCGCTGGCTTTGGCTTCTTCCGCCAGCTTGGCGCGAGCTTCCTCAACGCGAGCCGGGTCCACCGAGTCCGTGTTGGCAAAGGTCGGCTTCATGGCCGCCACATGCATTGCCACGTCCCGCAAAACCGGTGTCGTCATGTCCGTGCCTTCTGCTTGGAAGAGGCACGCGGTCTTGCCGTCGTGATGGACGTAAGCACCGACGGGGCCCGCCAGGCGAACAACGCGGGCGATGACGAACTTTTCGCGGATCTGGTTGACGAGGTCTTCAAATTTCTGCTTCAGTCCCGCCTGAGCCAGCAGTTCGTCAACGCTGCTCGCACCGGGTCCGGTGAGCAGCTGATTGACCATCTCTTCGCCGAACGTCACGAAGGCATCTGCTTTGGCCACAGGAGCCGACTCGCACTGGATTTCGACAGCGGCGACTTCGCTGTTGTCCGCCGAGAGCTTAACGAAGATCTTGCCTTCTTCAGTGGTGTTTTCCGCCCGGCTCAGCATCAGCTTGCCGACTTGGGAGCGGAGGATTTCGACGGCCTTCTCTTCGTCGCCGCCCGCCTCGATGAGGGCCTGCTTGACCTTCATAAGGGGCAGATTGGTCCGCTGACGGAGGGAGTTGACGACGGCTGCGGTAATTTCAGCCATGAGAGAAAGCTCCTGCGAGAATCGAGAAGGTGTTTCGGAAGGGAATTGCCGTGGACCAGCTCCGAGCTGTCGCGGACTCCAGTGAGTGGTTAGGACACCTGAAATGCGGAGTTGTTCGCGACTCAGGAAGTGATTCACTCGTCGGGTCGGCAATCCTGCCTGCCCCATCGTACATCTGGCGGACCAACAGACAGTCTGAGTGCCACTGAGCGTTTGCCAGTTGTCCGATTCAGGAACGCCAATGAAGAAGCCCGTGGGACACTGTCCACGGGCTTAGTTCTCTCCAGTAGTCGGGACTAGCGGTCCTGACGGATGCTGGGCACGGCCTTGTATTCTTCGGACTTGGCGGCCTCTTCCTGCTTACGCGGGATGGAGGATTTGCCTTGTGTAACAGCGTCCGAGATGTAGTTCAGAATCAGGCGGATTGAGCGGATGCTGTCGTCGTTGCCGGGGATGGCCAAGTCGACCATGTCCGGGTTTGAGTCGGTATCGATCAACGACACGACCTTCACCCCCAAGGCACGGCATTCCGCAACGCAGTTCTTTTCCTTGCTCGGATCGACGATGAAGACCGCTTCCGGCAGCCGATTCATCTCACGAATCCCGCCCAGGTTGGTGCGGATCTTCTTCAGCTCGCGGTTGAGCCGGGACTGCTGCTTTTTCGAATACTTGGTCAGCAGCTCGCCGGTCTTTTCAAGAGTCTCAAGCTCTTCCAGACGCTTGAGCCGGTTGCGAACCGTACGAAAGTTGGTCAGCGTACCACCCAGCCAGCGCTCGGTGCAGTAAGGCATGCCGCATGCCTGAGCCGCCTCTGCGACGGCTTCTTGAGCCTGCCGCTTGGTACCCACAAACAGCACCAGGCTGCCCTGAGCTGCGACCTTTTGAAGGTACTTCTGAGCCCGCACGAGGCCCCGGATCGTTTCCTTCAGGTCGATAATGTGAATCTTGTTACGACGCCCGTAAATGTACGGACGCATCTTCGGATTCCACCGACTGGCCTTATGGCCGAAGTGAACGCCTGCTTCCAGAATGTCTTTGACGACGATTTCCGCCACGCCCTGTCACTCCTGAGGAGACACGAACCCTTTGCGAAGCGAGGCAGTCTACAGACGGCAACAACGATGGTCAAACGACAACGCAGGATCCATTTGGAAAATCTCCTGATCCACCCGTCGGGCATGCCCCGTACAGGCGGTCACTGACAGCCCCTTATCCTGGCCAGCGGGCTCGCAGAACTCGTGGCTGGCCCGAGAGATCCGGAATTATCTCGACTTCCTGATACCCCGCCGGGTCGGTTTGGAACACCTCCATGATCGCCGAAGCCTGTTCTGGACTGAATTCCACTAGCAGACCGCCTCCCGGTTTCAAGTGGGCAGACGCTCCTTGGGCAATGCGGCGGATAATGTCGAGACCATCCGCACCTCCATCGAGTGCCCGGTGGGGTTCGTGCTTCTGAACATCCGCAGACAGCCCAGCGATTTCATCCGTGGCGACATATGGCGGATTCGACACGATCCAGTCAAATCGTTCCCCGGCCCTCAATGGTTCCCAAAGATCCCCTAGCCGTAATTCCACGCGATTGCCCACCTGATGCCGGGCGACATTCCGCTGCGCAAATTCCAGTGTAGCGGGATGGATTTCGACACCCACGATTGTCGCGTGCGGGGCCTGGGTCGCGATTGCGACGCTGATGCAACCCGACCCAACACCCAGCTCTAAAAGCTGGGGCTGCGGGCTTCCCGCGATCAACCGAACGGCCTCCATGACGAGAAGTTCCGTCTCAGGACGCGGGATAAGAACTTCGCGTCCCACCTCAAACGTCAAGCTGTAGAACTCCTTATGACCGACAAGGTAAGCCACCGGTTCCGCAGCAGCCCGACGCTTCACGAGATCACGCATCTTCTGTCGCACGGAATCAGTCAGCACATCCTCATATTGGGTATAGAGTTGAATTCGCTGACAGCCTCGCGAGTGGGCCAACAGCACTTCAGCATCCAGACGGGGGGAGGGACTGCCCTGCTTCTTGAGGTAGTCGATCGTCCAGTCCAGAACCTTGCGAACGGTCCAGGCGTCACCGGCGGGAGGGGTTTCGGTCGACACAGTCGAGCTTTCGAAAAGTACAGGCTGACAGTGAAAGACAACAGCGAGCAGGAAGCCTAACGAAAACGGGTCGGCCACCGCTTTTCGGTACCGACCCGCTGTGACTCAACGCAGAACCCGAAGGCCGATCACCCGAACGGCTTAGGCTTATTTGGGAGCCAGCACCGCTGTGATCGCCCGGCCTTCCAAAGAAGGAGCCTTTTCGATCTTGGCGATGTCTTCCAGCTTGGCGATCATCCCCAGCAGCACTTCACGCCCCAGATCCTGGTGGGCGTTTTCGCGGCCCCGGAAGACAACTGTCAGCTTGACCTTGTCCTTTCCTTCCAGGAAATCGCGAGCGTGCTTCGTTTTGAAATCGATGTCGTGATCACCGATTTTGGGGCGCAGGCGGATCTCTTTCAGCTCCACCTGATGAACTTTATTGTTCTTGTGCAGCTTGCGTTTTTGCTCGTACTTGAACTTGCCATAATCAAGGATACGACAAACCGGCGGTCGCTCCGTCGGTGCGACTTCAACAAGATCCAAGCCTGAATCAAAGGCCAAGCGGAGTGCTTCCGCTGTGGGCAAAACCCCGACCATTTCTCCCAGTTGGTTAACGACCCGAACCTGAGCGATGCGGATCTGCTCATTCACCCGATGCGTTTCGATTGCTGTCCTTCCTTCGAATCCTGAGCGTAGGTCTTGAGAGGCGGGAACAATTCCCGATCAACTCTTGACGCCAATCTGCACTTTTAATATCGGAAATTTCTGCCGTCAAGGCGTGAAAAGTTTCTGCAAAAAGGATTTCCGGTGAATTCCATGCGTCTCATCTGATCCAGTCCTCAACTCCGAGACTGCCGGGGGTTCACTGCCCGGTCGCGAGGGAATCGATAGAATTCGGGATATAACCAGCTCTCCAAGAGCCGTTCCAGGAGCCAGTCATGTCCGAATTCCGCATCGAAAAAGACACCATGGGCGAGGTCCGCGTTCCGGCGAAGGCGTATTACGCCTCGCAAACGCAGCGGGCCGTCGAGAACTTTCCGGTCTCCGGCTGGCCGCTGCACAGCGATCTGATCCACGCGATGGGCCTCGTGAAGTTCGCTTGCGGAGTGGCCAATCGCGACCTCGGCAAACTGCAGAACACCGGCAAGAACCGGCTCGATGCGAAGCAGATTGAGCTGATGCTGGCAGCTGCGAAGGAGGTCGCAGCGGGGAAGTTCGACGACCAATTCCCGATCGATGTCTTCCAGACTGGCTCGGGCACTTCGAGCAACATGAACGCCAACGAAGTGATTGCCAACCGCGCGATCGAGCTAGCAGGTGGGGACCGGTTCGCCCTCGCCAAGCCGATTCACCCCAACGACCATGTCAACATGGGGCAGAGCACGAATGACACGTTTCCCACGGCGATCCATGTCGCTGTCGGGATGTCGATCGCCCGGACCTTAATCCCCGCCCTCAAGAAGTTCGCCGATGTGCTGACCGCCAAGGCGAAAGAGTGGGACCAAATCATCAAGATCGGACGGACGCACCTGGCCGATGCGACCCCGCTGCGGCTGGGCCAGGAGTTCGGTGGCTTTGCCCGGCAGCTCGAACTCTCCATCGGGCGAGCTGAGACAGCCATCGAAGCTGTACTGGAACTCCCCGTCGGCGGCACAGCTGTCGGGTCGGGAATCAACACGCATCCCGAGTTCGGTTCCCGCGTGGCCAACTGCCTGCGTGAGGAGTCGGGGATCGCCTTCGTGGAGTCCGCCAATCACTTCGAAGGGAATGCCCAGCGCGACGGCCTTGTCGAGTGCCACGGACAGCTGAAGATGATCGCCACCACGCTGTTCAATGTCTCAAACAACATCCGCTGGCTGGGCTCCGGCCCGCGCTGCGGCTTCTATGAGATCAAGCTGCCGGACCGGCAGCCCGGCTCGTCGATCATGCCCGGCAAGGTCAATCCGGTGATGTGCGAAAGCCTGATGCAGGTCTGCGCCCGCGTGATCGGGAACGACGGGTGCCTGACCCTGAGCGGGGCGGCGGGGGGCCAGTTCCAGCTGAACATCATGATGCCCGTGATGGGCCAGACCACGCTGGAAAGCATCATGCTGCTGGCCCGCGGGACCGATGCCTTTGTCGAGTTCTGCGCGAACGAGATGGAAGCCAACGAAGAAGCCTGCGTCGCCAGCGTCGAAAAGAGCCTGTCGATGGTCACGAGCCTCAACCCGTTCATCGGCTACGAGAAGGCCGCCGCCCTCGCAAAGGAAGCCTTCAAGTCCGGCAAGACGATTCGGGAACTGTGTACCGAGCAGAACATCCTGCCGGCGGACCAACTCACTGCGGCGCTGGACCCGTTCAGCATGACCGAGCCGCAGGGGTGATTTGCAGCGGCCTGTTCCCCAGGACTCTCATTCGGGCCCTGTGTTGTCCCCATACTACAGTGGACCTATCGGGGCCTCTGCGGGTGGAAATTGACAACCGCAGAGGAGAGGCCACGACACTCGTCGCACCAGACACTCTTCAGAAATCCGTTATCGGCCCGGTAAACACCGCAGGGATGATTCACCAAGAGTGCCTTTCGATTGAAAAATATTCTCATTTTTTCTGAAAACAACGTAAACACCCATTCTATTCTATTCTATTAACAATATCTGCGGGGCCTTGGATTGGGAGGGACCTGTGATCGAAACCGGATTCCCATTTTTCAAACCGCTGTCACGAAGATCCGACGGGCCGCCTCTCTTTGGCAGTCAGGGAGCATTCACACTCGTTGAATTACTCGTTTCGCTTGCAGTTATTGGTATCTTGCTTGCCCTGCTGCTGCCTGCGGTCCAGCGTGTCCGCGAGACTGCCCGTCGATCGCAGTGCCTCTCTCAAATGAAGCAAGTCGTACTCGCAGTTCACCACTATGAGGCCACATGGAATTCATTTCCTCAACACGACTGGGACACATCGTTTCTGGTACACATTCTACCAGAGATCGAGCAAGCGGCGATTCTCGACAAATTCAATCCGTATGGAGCATTCAATCCCTTAAACTCGAATGCGGGACGCAACGGACTGGCGTTTCTGACAATTCCGCTTTACCAATGCCCCAGTGATCCGTCCCACGTCAAGGGAGGGACGAATTATGTGGGCAACTTTGGCTACGGATATCAGCAGTTTGACGCGGCCAATGGCGTGATCGTAAATCACATGAAGCCCCTCCGCTTTACCGATGTGACCGACGGATTGTCTCAGACGGCGTTGCTCTCCGAGTGCATTCAAGGCAGCCGCGAGCATGCTCACCGTCTGTCCAAAATCTGGAAGACTCCCTATGCCTTGCAGGGAGTGGATCAACTTCCGCAGTTCGAGACACTTTGCCGCGAGACCGCGAACTCCGGTGCTCCCCCATTCTCATTTCGCGGGGGCGGCTGGATCGAATCCGTCCCCAATGCGATCTATACCCACACTCTTTATCCAAATGACGTGAGTTGCTTGAATGCCGGGAATGGGACTCTCGGAATTTTTTCAGCAGCGAGCCTTCACCCAGGAGGAGTGAATCTCATCTTTTGCGATGGTCATGCGAGCTTTATCCAGACGGCGATTGATCTCAATGTCTGGCGAGCGATCGGAACTCGCCATGGGGGCGAGTCTGTTTCTGATTTCTGAACGGGAGCAAATAAAATGACGCGGAAGGTTGCCGGCCTGCTGACATTGGTACTGTTTGAGATGGGTTCGCACCTGGGAGCGGGGATCACGAATCCCCTGACGAACGATCCACTGGATCAGTATCGAAATGATCTGCCGCTGGACTGCGAAGTGGCCGTGTCTGAAACGCTCAATTGGCGAGTCCGGTTGTTAAATTCCAGCAATCAAGGAATTGGCACCGACTGGTCATTCACACATAACTCCGAAGAGGGGATGACCTACGATCATGAATTTCAGCCCGGAGGGATCCCGCCGCATTTCCCTGTGGGCGATGCCTATCTGAAGCTGCAACGCATGGAGGGAGGCTCTTATGTGGATAAAGACTTTCAGGCCATTGTCTTCTTCGAACTGGAATAACAAGATCCCTATGCGATCTCCAGCCATGGCAATGTTGGCGGTTCTGAGTCTGGGGGGAGCAGGTTGTGAGCAATCACAGCCGGCTCCCCCGGCTTTGCCCGTTCTCGCCGCCCCGCTCCCGGGTCCGCCCAAGTCACTTTTGCTACCTGAGCGAATCGACGAAAAGCTGGTGTTCATTGATTCCGACGGGAGACCGGTTTCCGAGATTGTCTGCCGGACAAAGGCGACCCTCCGATACAGCTATCGGTTGCCTCCTGAATGGACCGAAGCTCCTGGACGAGCGATGTGCAATGCACAGACCAGCCAACTGTCGTTTCAATTGGTCATCATCCAAAAGGGAAGGCCAGTCATCTCAGGATACGGAAAGGGAGTCCCCGTAAAAGCAGCCACGGGGGAGTACGTGCTAACAACAACGATCAAGGTGCCTCCCACGCCGGGAACTGGGGAATACTTTCTTCGGGCACGGGTCCATCAAACTGGAAATGGTCCGTATCCACTGCCCTTATGTGAGATTCCGATTCGGGTGATCGAAGCTCCCGATTCCCCATCGGATGTTCCGCTGAAACCGGAATGAGTCGAGCAGATACTCAAGAAGAGGGATCGAGCCAGGGGGCCGCACTACTGGAACTCTCGTTCTGTATTGATATGCTGATCGGCACGATTCACGGGCAAGAAATCCGGCATATCGAGGGCCACATCGCGTCTCCGGATGGCGGACCGCCCGTGTTTTACCGGGAGATGGTCCTCCGGTTGAAGATGGCCGGGCATCATGTCTCTCGCAGTGCCTTGGGAGCTTAAGTCATGACAGGCAATTCACCACCGTCCGGCAAGCCCGTGGGTTCGGTCACCAAAATTGTAACGACGATGGTCCTGCTGTTGTTCATCGGCGGCGGCGTCTATCTGACGCAGCGCGGACTTAAGAGCGTCGAGGAGTCGTTCGCGGCGACGAGTTGGCCGACGACTGAAGGAGTGATTGTCCGCTCGGCGGTACACACCACCGAAACCCCGATCAAGAAGAATGGTCGCGAAGTCCCCAACAAGAAAACGAAGTCGTACGCCCCCAGTATCGAGTACAGATTCTCCGTGAAGGGGCAGGCCCTGACCGGAACCCGCGTTACGATCGACGATGAAAGCATCGGAACCAAAGCTTCAGCCCAGGCCATTGTTGACAAGTATCCCGTCCACAAGGGGGTCAAGGTCAGCTACCAGCCCGACCAGCCTATGATCTCGGTCCTCGAGCCGGGCAGTTGGGCGGGTTCATATCGCTGGTTTCTGCCGGGCGGAGCATTCCTCTTGATCCCGCTGCTGCTCCTGCGGGGAATCTGGGGCTCGCCTTCCGAGCCTCCGCTAGCCGAGGTTACGGCGGACGAGAACCACCTGGCTCGCCCCCGTCTGCTCAATGGTGTGCTGATGGTTGAGGAGATCGCCCGCTGGGAACCGGGTCAAACTGTCCATATCCGCCGGGCGCGCGTGGGATTCCTCAAATCGATCATCGCTGCGATCCTCATGGGACTGGTTCTGGGGATGTTTCTGGGGCTCTTGCCGGCGGCGTACTTCCTGTCCGGGCGGGGAATTATCTTCATTGCCAAATTCTACCTGGCGGTGTCGGCGGCACTGACATTGGCAAGCGCCATTGGATTGATCCTGTACGGACGACGGCGTGAATACCTGTTCGATTGGGCGTTGGGTTCGGTGCATTGGGAGATCGGTTGGAGTGGTCAAGAGGCTCCGCTGGAATCGATCGAAAAGCTGACGATGCATCTGCCCGCTGCCGACAGCCCGCGAAACCCAGTCGTCGATTCCCACTCGATCACCGCCACGATTCAAGGGAAAAGCTACACGCTGCTGGAGACCAATGGACAGGGGCTCAGCTGGCAGCAGACGCGAGAACGGCTCAAGCTCTCGATCTCCCAGCTGGCGAAAGCATTGCAGATTCCGTGGTCCGAGCAGCAGGCCCGCTCTGTCAATCCTCGATAGGCCCGGGATCACGACCCGATGAACGGGCGGCCTGAAAAACGGGCGATAGAGTCGCAAGATCGTTCTTGGTGCGGTAGAAATCGGGGCCTTCTGGTCGCCTTCGGGCGGTCTCTCCCGTTCAGAAAGTGGACTCGTGCTTCAGATTCTCCCCGCGATCGATCTCCGAGGCGGGCGCTGTGTGCGCCTGCGACAAGGTGACTACGCTCAAGAGACCGTTTTCGGCGACGACCCGGTCTCCATGGCACAGCGGTGGGAAGCGGAGGGCGGTGACATTCTGCATCTGGTGGACCTCGATGGGGCCAAAGCGGGGGAGCCGGTGAATATCGATGCCATCCGAGGCATCGTTAAGGCGCTCACGATTCCCGTGGAGCTCGGGGGTGGTCTGCGGAATGACGAGTCGATCCGTCTGATGCTTGAGGAGGTCGGCGTCACCCGTGTCATTATCGGGACACAAGCCCTGAAGCAACCAGAGTGGTTCCGGCGGATGGTCGAACGCTATCCGAACCGCGTCGCGCTGGGGCTCGATGCCCGCGATTCGATGGTCGCCACAGCGGGCTGGCTCGATGTCTCGAAGACCCCGGCGTTTGATCTAGCCCGGCAGTACCAGGGGCTTCCACTGGCGGCACTGATTTACACGAATATCGCCAACGATGGGATGATGCAGGGCGTCGATCGCCGAACGATTGACGATATGCTGGCCCTCGCGGAACTCGGGTTTCCAATCATTGCCTCGGGAGGGGTGACCACCCTGCGGGATATCGAAACCCTGGCGAGGGAGCACGCCACGCAGCCCAACCTGGCTGGGGCCATCATTGGCCGGGCACTGTACGAAGGAACGCTCACGGTTCAGGCGGCCCGAATCGCCGTGCATTAGCGTTACCCAGTCAATAACGCCACCCAGGGAGGCCGACATCACCGCCGGACGGTGACTTCCGCTCCAGTGGTCAGCAGGTCATACAGGTCGGCTACATCACGAGACTTGAGCCGGATGCATCCCTGCGTCTGAGAGGCTGTCAACGACACATTATCCGGCGTCCCGTGCAGACAGACCCCCTCACCCAGATCGAGCCAATGCTCGCCCAGCGGGTTCGAGGGATCGTCATGTTCAACAACGCCCGCAGCTCCGTAATAGGTCGGATCACGCTGCTTGTCGAGCACCTGGAACTTGCCGACGGGGGCTGGATGATCCTGGCCAACTCCCACATCAAACCGGGCGACAAAATGACCGTGTGAATGCACCGTCAATTCACGATCACTCAAGTCGACGACGGCGGAAAACGGTCCCTGGATGACCTTCAGCTTTTGCCCGGGGCGAATCTTCTGGGCATCCGTCCGGTTCAGTTTGGCGAGATACTCCCAGGAGATGTCGTACTCTTTCGCAATCTTCTGCAGGGCATCACCCGGGGCGACCGCATGAGCCGTCATGTAGTGTGGCGTCGGCGCGAAGTAGATCCGGTAAGCCACCGTCCGCAGCCGCTCCATAATGTGAGTCCGCACCGCGGGCTGCTTCCAGTACATGTTGGAGAGCAGGAAATTGGCCTCAACATCTTCTCCCTCGGCAATCAGCTGATCGATCTTAGCCAGATCGGCTTCAACGACAGCCAGGCTGGGAGCGGCGACCGTCGAAGTCGGCTGATCCAGAGAGGACTCCGGGGTGACGGCCCGATGGTTGGCATGCTCAACCGTATCCGGAGATCCGGTCGGCGGGGCTTCCACGGATTCACTGGCTGAGACCTGGCGGATCGCGGACTGAGCGGGAGCCAACGGTTCCGCCTCAACTCCTGACCAAGGATTATTGCGAGTCGTTGGTGACCGACCCGCCTGAGGAGCGGCGGGCTCGAATTCGGCATGGGCCCGACCAAAGGGGCTATCCGCCCGCTGGGCAGGAGCGTTCTGAGCCAGCGTGCCGATCGATGATCCCGAGGCTGCGACACGGGATGGAACCAACTGCGGCGATGGAGACTCAGCATCTGGAACATTCAGCACCGTCTGCGTCTCACCGCCGGCGGGGA
>QWPB01000167.1 GCA_003671275.1 Planctomycetota bacterium
AGACTCGGCAAAGCGTGGCCGGACGACGACCACGCAGAGACCGCCCCCACAAAGATCGTCCGCCTCGCGGGCCTCAGACGAACCCCGGTGAATCGGGAGCCCCCCCTCCGCCTCCCGCCCAGTAATCCACCTCAGCGATCCCCCTCCGTGACAGCGGACGGCGGCTTGATCCGATACAGCCGTAGCGTGATCGTTTTCTCAGGAGCCATGGGCTTCTTCAGCCCGCGTTCCACGAGTTGATCCAGCGTGGCGGCATCCAGCACCACCATCTCGCTGACCGGTACCCGCTGTTCCCAAATCAGTTCAATTCGCCCAGCGGCCAGTTCGGCGGCTACCTCGTCCGGTGGAGCATGCGCGCCGGTGACGACAAAGCTGGGAACGTAGACCGCCTTCGGAGCGGTGACCTGCATGCTGCTGGCTGGTTGGGCGATCAGTGGCTGAGGCCAGTCCCGAGCCGCGTGGGCCAGATGGCAAAAGAACGCGGGTTCGCCCAGTACATAGACGCCAACAGCGGCCGCCTCCAAATCGGACGGCGGCATCCCCTCCAGCCCGACTTCAATCTCATGCAGGATCGACTCGACCGCCTTGCGAAGCGAGGTGCGATCCTCCCACGCTGGACCGCGCGATAACGCCCGTCCAGTCCACCAGTCACTAAACCACGGACCGTCCTTCGGCATGGGAAGGAAGACCATCGCTGGCAAACTCAAGACGGCCACCAGGGCCCATTGGCTGTGATCGCCGGTGGCATGCCGCTGAATCCGTCCCGCCAGCGCCCCGACCAGCAGCCACGTCACCACCAGCCACGGCAGCGACAACCGCGGATACGGCGTGTACAGCGGAGTCGTGATCGTCAGCCCGATCCACCAGGTCACCAGCATCGCCTCCAGCAGTTGCCGAGGATCGCTCTCGCGCATCCACGAAACGGCCAGCCAGACCACGATTCCGACCGACAACAGCCCCAGCGCCCCGGCCGCGCCGATCGGCATGAGCAGATGCAGGCCGATCAGCAGGGCCGCCACTCCCCAGCGCCCCCCCAGATAGACAGCCAGCCCCGCAGCCACCGCCGGAGCGGTGGTTCCCAGCGAGCTGGTCAACCGCCCATGGCACACAATCTGCTTCGTGAGGGCCTCGCCCCAGCCGGACCAGCCAACCAAGTATTTTCCATGATTGGCCGCCACGGGACCATACCCCCCGGTGACCTGTAAGTCGTACCAGACCGGGGACCAGAGGGCTCCCGCCATGATCGCCATGCCAAACCAGATCGTCAGCCCCGGGCGATCCACCACTGCCCACCGCGAGCGCAGCCCGCCTCGAACGCGCGCCGCCTGGACGAGTGACAACACCCCCCAGCCTCCCAGAGGAATCAGAATCGCCAGCCAGCCGTTGTATTTGGTCCACCAGGCCAGCGCGGCTGCCAGCCCCGCTAGGCCCATGGTGACACGGTGCCCGGACTGCATCGCCCGACTGGCCCACCAGACCGCCAACAAGAGCCAAAACCCCAGGGTGACATCGGTCAGAGCGGACCGCGAATAAAAGACGTGATAGTCCGACATCGCCGCCAGCGTACTCGCCACCACCCCGCCCACCGGACCTGCGAGCGATCGTCCGACCCGCCACACCAGTGGGACCGTCAGAATGCCGAAGAGCAAATTGACTGCAATCGCCCCATCGGGCATCCCGCACCCGACCACGGCGAATTCGCACAATTTCGGAAACAGCGGGGGGGCATACAGTTGCCCGTTCGGATAGCGAAACCCGCTCAGTTCCGTGTAGTGATTCGCGGCATACACCCCTTCATCAAAATGCTCGATCGCCAGACGGTCCATCCGATAGAGCCGCAGCCCCGCGCCCAGCAGGCAGATCGCCACCAGCACCAGCCATTCCCGCCACACCAGGGGGGGCGAAGTGTCAGCAGGCTGGGATTCAACGTGCGGAGTATTGGTCGAGAGAGTGGCAAACATGACCAGAGTCTCCGAGAGCCCCAAACAGCCGACAACAAAAAAGCCCAAGGGCCATCACCCCTGGGCTTTCTGGACGCCTTCGAACTACTCCCGCCAGCCGTGGGCGTTGCGGACGTTGATCATCGTTTCCAGGATGTCATTCCAAGTCTGTGGGTTCGTCATCACCGAGTTCGGGAACATGCAGCCATCCCAGCAGATGTGGCGGAACTGGCGATGCGGCGTGCCACCTTCCTGAAGCCAATACCCGGCCCGCTTGACGATATCGAGTTTTCCGTTCGGATCCTTGGCCTGACAGTGGCGGCCCGTCTTGTCGTGGCTGCCCGAGCCATGCACCGTGCCATCGTTCTGCGCAACATGAAAATCGATCGTCCATGGCCGCAGTTCATCCGTCAGCTTCATGTACGCCTCGTCGAGCGCGACCGTGTTCTTCCAGTCGAATCCTTCCGGCAGAAGGGCATGCTCGGGAGCATTATACCCCATCAGATACAGCAGCGTATGTGCCATGTCGGCCTGGAACCCAAGGGTTTCCGGACGACCGACCCGCTCCAACAAGTCAACCATCGTGACCCACGAGTGCATTCCGCCCCAGCAGATTTCCCCTTCGGCGGCCAGCTGTTCGCCATGGTCCTCGGCAATGTCACAGGCGAACGACAGCGTGTCCGCGATCTTCCGCTGATTCCCGATCGGGTCCTTCAGCCAGTCCGCAGCTCCGCATGCGGTATCGATCCGCACGATGCCATACGGGCGAATTCCCATCTCGCGAAGAGTCTTGGCAATGTGACAGCCTTTCTCGACCTGAGTCAGGAAGTTCTGTCGGCCTTCGCGTTCATCAAGGGCTGACCCGCCACCAGTCGGTCCCCACACGGGTGCCACCACTGAACCGATCATCAGGTTCCGGCTGTCGGCCTTGTCGGCCAGCCGCTTCAGGTCGTCATCGCTGGCATCAATGGAGATGTGTGGGTCATAGAGAAACAGGTCAAAGCCATCAAACTTCACGCCGTTCACACTGGCATTGGCGGTGAAGTCGAGCATTTCATCAAGACCGATGAACGGCTCCGCGCCGGGCGAGCCTTTCCCGACCACTCCGGGCCACGCGGCATTGTGAAGCTTGGGATAGTTGTTGACTTTCATGGAGCACCTTCGTGGAGAGGGAATCCGACACCCAGCCAGCGGACACCCCGAACCACGGTCGGGGCTCCGTCAGAGCGGACTCAGCGCGGGACTACACCGCAGGGCTGTACCGCAAGACGAACATGCCTGCCGGTCCCCACGGAACACCCCTTCTGAATCCGCCCTAATGTAGTTCAGCCGCCACTCCTCGGGAAGCGGCCCCCAGGGCAACAGCACCGTGTGCGAGAATCCCCGCTACGAACCACGGCTGACCAGTTTGTGAATCTGCCGTGTCGGTGGGGCGAGGCTCCTGCCGAACCGCATGCGCGGGAGCCAGGTTTTCAATGAGCCACGGATCAGCCGGAGCTTCGCCTTCCTGACCGCACAAATTTCCCAGAAGATCTTTCTGACCAGCCGGGGCGACGAACTCCGACTTGTAGACATCCGATCCGTTTTCTGACAACATCGCGTGTAGTGCGCCGATTCCCTGGGCCGGGCCATCCCTCCCCACATCGTCCTCCATATGAAAAATCATCCAATGCCTGCCTCCTCCACCCGGCGTGAATACCTCTCATCTCTGGCTGCCGCCTCTCTCGCGGGTGCGGCCTCCCTGGGTGTCACCTCAGCAGCCCAGGCTGCGGACGGCCCGGTTGCGAAGCACGGACGAATCAAGCAATCGCTGGTCAACTGGTGCTACGCCCCGCACTTTCCGAACTTCGACGAGTACTGCCAGACGGCGGTCAAGCTGGGCTGCCAGAGTATTGAATTGTGTGGCCCGGAGAACTGGCCGACACTCAAGAAGCACGGTCTGACCTGTGCGATCGCGGGCAGCCACGGTTTCAAGGTCGGGTACAGCAACCCCGACGAATGGGCTCAATGCGACAAAACGCTGACCGAACGAATCGACCAATGTGTCGAATTCGGTGTCAAAAGCGTAATTACGTTCACGGGCATGGCGAACGGCCGTTCGAAAGAAGAGGGAAAGAAGAACTGCATCGAGGGCCTGAAGACGATCACCGCTTACGCCGAGAAAAAAGGCGTCACTCTCTGTCTGGAGATGCTGAACACCCGCGATGATTCACACCCCATGAAAGGTCATCCCGGATATCAGGGAGACGACATGGACTGGTGCATCGACATTTGCCGAACGATCGGTTCCAGCCACCTCAAGATGCTCTTTGACATCTACCACGTGCAGATCATGCACGGCGATGTAATCCGCCGAATCCACCAGTCGAAGGAGTTCCTCGGCCACATTCATACGGCGGGCAACCCCGGACGGGGTGAATTGGATACCCGGCAGGAAATCTACTACCCCGCGGTCATGCAGGCCCTTCTGGATGTCGGCTATCAGGGCTACGTCGGTCAGGAATTCATCCCCACCCGCGATGCGTGGGAAGGACTCCGGGAAGCGGTCGCCCTGTGCGATGTGTAGTCACGAGTCCTCGAACCCCCTCCCTCTGGAGTGCGCAGCGTGAGTGACTTTTCCATTCGTCATCGTCCGTTATCCCGCCGAACCTTGCTCCGGGGCGCGGGATGTGCGCTGGCCCTGCCGATGCTGGATGCCATGCTTCCAGCAACATCCGCCGGCGAGGATGCAGACCGCATCCCTCGCCGGATGGTGGCGATCGAAACCAACATGGGAATTCTACCCCAGTATTTCTTTCCCCAAGGCTCCGGGACGGACTACCAGACCAGCCCGTATCTGGAGCGACTGGCTGCCCACCGTTCGCAAATGACCGTCTTCTCCGGTGTCAGCTTTCCCGGAGTCACCGGAGCCCATGCCGCCGAGAAATGTTTTCTTACCGGGACCCCCCACCCGGAGCGAGGTGGTTTCCGCAACGGCGTCTCCCTTGATCAATATGCTGCTGAACTGATCGGCAACCAGACCCGTTACCCCTCACTGGTCCTCGCCGTCACCAATGAAAACCCGACGCTCAGCTACACGCGAAGCGGCGCACCGATTCCGGCGGAGAAGAGTCCCCGCAAACTGTTTCAGCGGCTCTTCGTGCAGGGCAAGCCGGAAGAAGTGGAAGCCAATGTCGAAGCACTGCGGCAAGGTCGAAGCACTCTCGACTTTGTCAGTGACCAGTCCAAACGATTGAGCCGGTCACTCTCCCCCGTCGATCAGCAGCGTCTGGACCAGTATTTCACATCGGTCCGTGAACTTGAACAGCGGCTGCAGAGTTCACAGGAATGGGAGCACAAACCCAAGCCGTCTGTCCACGTCCCGGCCCCGGAGGACATCGAAGATGCCCGGGCCTTCGTGAATCGAACGCGGATGACATTCGACGTGATCAAGCTGGCCCTCGATACCGACTCATCGCGACTGGTCACGCTGTTCATCGACACCACGGTCATCCACAACATCACCCACCATGGTAATCGTCCGGAGGTGCTAGGCGAACTCAAGGGGCACGAAGAGGGACAGTTCGATGCTCTGAATGGTTTCCTGTCCTCACTGCAGGCCTCGCAGGAACAGGGGCAAACCCTTCTCGACCGAACGATGGTCCTGTATGGCACCTGCATGGGCAGTGCCAACTCCCATTCCAATGTCAATCTGCCCACGTTACTCGCGGGTGGTGGCTTCCGGCACGGTCAGCATCTGGCCTTCGACACCGAGAATAACTACCCACTGTCCAATCTGTACGTCTCCATGCTCCAGCGACTGGGTATTGAGACCGACCAGTTCTCCACGGGAACCACCACACTGCGCGGTCTGGAGCTGGCATGATGGATCGTGGGAAAAGCACCATTCTAACGGCGGTGGTGATCTGCCTGATGGGTTCCGCAGAGGCTGCTGGCAATGAACCGCTTGCCTTCCTCAAGACCCACTGCATCGAATGCCACAACGCCGAGACCTCCGAGGGCGGACTCAACCTGGCGGAGTTGCCCAGGCACTTGGAGCAACGGGACAACTTCGCCCACTGGGTCAAAGTCCACGACCGCATTGCGGCCGGCGAGATGCCGCCGCGAACTCAACCACGCCCCCCCGTGGTGGAGACCACCGAATTCACATCCGACCTGTATCGTCAGCTGACTGACGCCGACATCACCTGCCGCGCCAACGGAGGGCGCGCTGCCTTGCGACGGATGACCCGCGCGGAGTACGAACACACGCTGCGAGATCTGCTGGAGATGCCGGGGCTGTCGGTGGCTCAGGATCTGCCTGCCGATGGATCGGCCCACGGGTTCGATAAAAACAGTGATGCTCTCGATATCTCACATGTTAATCTTGCCAAGTACATGGAGGCCGCCGACAAAGCCCTGTCTTTGGCCATCGCCATTCAGCCGCAACCACCCTCCGTAAAAACCCAGCGGATCTCGCTGGCCAACCCGGCAGGATTCGTCGCCCACGTACTGATGAACGGCGATGGTGTACTGCTCAAGAACAAGCAGATTGACCCCGAATTTCCGGCGTCCGGCGAGCAGGGACATATCGACCAGGGGGCTCACGAGCGGCTGGGTTCGTTCCATAACGGATCCAGTGTCGGGCTGTTCCGGCATGAAGACGAATCGTTTCACCCGTACTTCAATGAGTTCGTGGCGATCTACCCGGCTCGCTACCGACTGCGGACATCGCTATGGAGCTTCACGTGGGACCAAGGGCAGATTCTCCCGTCGCGCGGAACCGAAGCCGCTCGACTGTCGATCGTCACCCTGACCGGCGATGGCCGAGGCGGAGGGCACCCCAGCTCCGTACTGACCTACCTCGATGCCCCCTCCATGCAGGAACAGGTTCACGAGTTGACCACTTGGCTCAACCAGAACGACACGATCGGTTTTAACACCGCTTCACTCGCCCCCGCCGCCAATTATTTTAAGAAACGCCGGGCCATGGAGTTCACCGGCCCCGCCATCGTTTGTGACTACCTGGAGGTCGAGGGACCACTCTTCGACAGTTGGCCGCCCCCCAGCCATAAAGTCCTCTTTGGGGAGTTGCCGCTGGTGCAATTTCACCCGGACCAGCACCCCGGAGTTCGACCACCACCGCATCAACCGCACCGGCAAAAGATGTTCATGGGCAAAAACACGGCCGATCCGGTCAGCGGATTATGGACCGTTGACAGTTCCGATCCCCTGGCCGATGCCGATCGACTGCTGGCCCGCTTTCTCCCCCGGGCCTTTCGTCGCCCCGTTCCCGATGACGTGCGACAAGCCTACCTTCAGCAGGTCCAACGGCGACTCGCCGCCG
Organism: Planctomycetota bacterium; assembly: GCA_003671275.1. GTDB lineage: Bacteria > Planctomycetota > Planctomycetia > Planctomycetales > Planctomycetaceae > TH-plancto1. The sequence continues at coordinate 7,267 of QWPB01000167.1, forward strand.
GGGACTGCTTCGAAACCGCGATGCGGTGGGTCTACCGGGCAGCCTTATGTTCTCCTGATTTCCTCTATCACATCGAAACGCCCGGTCCGCTCGACAACGAGGCTCTGGCCTGCCGTCTTTCGTACTTCCTCTGGAATTCGCGACCAGATCATCCGCTGACAGAACTGGCCCGATCGGGACAATTACGCCAGCCGGATGTCCTTCGTGACGAGGTCGAACGGATGTTGAACGATCCCCGTTCCCAGCGATTCGTAGAGGATTTTCTCGGCCAGTGGCTGAAACTGCGACAAATTGCCGCAAACGACCCAGACCGCAAACTGTACCCCGAGTTCAATCCGTACCTGCAAGACTCCATGGTCGCCGAAACGCGGGCCTTCTTCCGGGAAATTCTCGACCGCAACCTCGATGCCCGCACACTGGTCCAGTCTGATTTCGCAATGCTCAACGAAAAGCTCGCCGTGCATTACGGGATCCCCGGAATCAGTGGCTCGCAGTTTCGCCGCGTGTCATTATCTCCCGATTGCCCACGGGGCGGTTTTCTGACCCAGGCGGCCATCCTCAAGGTAACGGCCAACGGAACAACAACTTCCCCCGTGCCTCGGGGGGCCTTTGTCATGGACCGCATCCTGGGACGCCCTCCCGAACCGCCGCCATCCAACGTCGCAGCCGTCGAGCCCGATGTCCGCGGCACCACCACCATCCGCGAACAGCTCGACAAGCACCGCTCCAACGCCGGATGTGCCACCTGTCACGCCCAAATCGATCCCCCGGGGTTCGCCATGGAGTCATTCGATGTGATCGGCGGTTTTCGATCGCGATACCGCTCAATTGGTGAGGGGCTGCCTGCTGAGCGGGGCTCGATCGATCCATTCATCGGCCTGTCTTTCAAGCTTGGTCCAGAAGTCGATCCTCGTGGAATTCTGCCCGATGGCCGGACCTTTCAGAACATCCAAGAGTTTCAACGCCTGATCGCCGCTGACCCGCAGCCACTCCTCGCGAACCTCGCCCGCCAGCTGGGTATTTACTCCACGGGCCAGGAGATCACATTCAGTGATCGCGAGGCACTGAACGCGGTCGTAGTGCAAACGCAGCAGAAAGGCGGCGGCATTCGTACCCTGATCCATGAACTGATCC
>QWPB01000038.1 GCA_003671275.1 Planctomycetota bacterium
CGACATCCTCTGGACTGGCAACAAGCATGTTCGCGAACGGATGAAACCGCATCAGGCCAACCGGATTTATTACGGGATTCTGACCTTCTATGTGGTCTGGTCGTTCGTGGTAGCCTGGATCTTCCTGAAATACGGTGATGCTCCCAAGAAGATGGCGACCGTGATTGCCAACCTCAACAACGTGGCGCTGGGGTTCACGGCGTTCCATATTCTCTATATCAACCGCACGCTGCTCCCGAAGCCACTCAGACCCAAGTGGTACAGCCAATTGGGAATTGCCGCGTGTGGAGTGTTCTATCTGGGGATGGCAGTTCTAGTGTTTCGGGCGACTGTATGGCCGATGATTTGGGGGAAATAAGGCGGGACCGGGCGAAGAAGGGCAAGGCAGGAAGGAGGGGGGCATCAATGACGCAGATTACGGGATATCGGGATTTGGAGGAGTGGAAGTTGTCGATGAAAATGGCCAAGGATTGCTATCTCGTAACACGCGGGTTTCCCAAAGAAGAACTCTTTGGGATGACATCCCAGATTCGACGGTCGGCAGCCAGCATTCCTGCTAATATCGCGGAGGGATACGGGCGCGATCAGCTTGGCGAGTACGTCCAGTTCCTGCGAATTGCACAAGGTCGCCTGAAAGAACTTGAGACGCATCTTCTGCTATGCATTGACGTTGGTCTGGCAAAACCACCCGCACTTCAGCCGATCATCTACGAATGTGAACGTATCGGTCGCATGCTGAGTGCGCCCATCCGTAAACTCAAGGTCCAGAAGTAGTTCTCCTTCCCCGTGTCTTGCCCGGCACTGCCCCGCACGGTCTCTGACTTCATGAAATCAGACTCCCAAGTCCGAAATACTTCTCCGTGTCCGATCTGCAATTCCACTGAGTATGAGTGGGGTGACATGAGCGGCAGCCAGTTCCTCAAATTTGTCGGTAGTGATCAGCCACACTTGAGCCGCTTTTTTCCTCCGCTGGCTGGGACTCCAACAACAACCCGTCGCTGTACCAAGTGTGGTAACCTCCAGCTGTTCACTCAGAGCTAACCTCCCCCGTGTCTTGCCCGGCTTGGCCCTGCCCCGCCCGGCTCTGCCCCTCCTCAGCCCATGTTCAACCTCACCCACAAAGTCGCCGTCATCTCCGGAGCCGCCCAGGGTATGGGCCGCGCCACTGCCTTGGCAGTCGCCGAGCAGGGGGCCGATGTCGTCCTCATCGATCGCAATGCTGACGGAGCCCACGCGACCTCTCAGTTGATCCAGCAGATGGGGCGCCGCACGCTGGTGGCGGAGACCGATGTCTCCGATCCCGCAGCTATTGCAGAGCTGTTCCGCGAGGTCGACCGTGTGTTTGGACGGGTCGATTTCTTGGGGAACATCGCGGGGGATGGTCATCTTTCCAAGCCCGAGGATTTGCAGATCGCCGATCTGCACCGCGTACTACAGAACCTCGTCGTCGGGCGGTTTGCGATGTGCCAGGAGGCCGGCCGTCGGATGCTGGCCCAGGGCTGCGGATCGATTATGAACATTGGCTCGCTGGCCAGTTCGACGGCGCTGGGTCGCGGGCATATTGCCTACAGCATGGCAATGGGAGCCGTGATCCAGATGACCCGCGAACTGAGTACCGAGTGGTCACATCGCGGCGTGCGCGTCAACTGCGTGACCCCCGCTCAGGTCATCAACCCCAGCCTGCAGACCCGCATGGACCAGGACCCGACCCTGGAAGGTCGCTTCCTGAAGGGGATCCCCGCCGGACGACTGGGGGTCCCCGACGACATCCGCGGGCTGGCCGTGTTGCTGGCCTCCGATGAGTCCCAGTGGATCACGGGAGCGATCATCCCGATGGACGGTGGGAATATGGCGATGAATGCAGGCGGAACTCCGGGACATGAAAAAATGGCAGTGCAGTCCTTTCGAAGCGAAAGTGCGAAGCGTCATTGGTCATTGGTCATTGGTCATTCGGGGGAGGGGCACTCATGAAGTCACGGTCGTTTGAGAAGCTGAGGGTCTACCAGTTGGCCGAGGAGTTGGCTGATGCGATTTGGGTGATTGTTCGAAGTTGGGACAGACTGGCTTCTGATACGATCGGTAAGCAAATCATTCGTTCGGTGGACAGTGTTGGGGCGAATATCGCGGAGGGGTATGGGCGCGGTTCCTATCCGGATAATCGCCGTTTCGTTCGTATCGCGAGAGGTTCGCTGTACGAAACGCGTCATTGACTTCGGCGGGCCTACGTCCGCAAGTTGTTGTCATCCGAAGAAGTCGACAGAATCAAGGAAGTCGTCGACAAGCTCGGACCACAACTCAATTCCTACCTCAAGTCGATCGGCCCGTCCACGAAGGACCAATGACTAATGACCAAGGACCAAGGACTCTTGCCATTGCCCACTTCCCTGGCTTTGTACCGGACGATGCAGATCATCCGACAGACGGAGGAAGAACTGGCCAAGTGTCACCAGCGGGGGCTGGTGCATGGGGCTTGCCATACTTACGTCGGGCAGGAGGCGATCGCTTCTGGGGTCTGTGCCCACCTGACCGAGAAGGACTCGGTCTTCAGTACGCATCGCGGGCATGGGCATGCCCTCGCCAAGGGGATGCCGCCGCGCGAGCTGATGGCGGAGTTGTTCGGGCGCGAGGGGGGCTGTTCGCGTGGGCGCGGCGGATCGATGCACCTGTTTTCTCCCGAGATCGGGATGATGGGGACCAGCGGCATCGTCGGGCCGTGTATCTTGCAGGCCTGCGGCGGCGGGTATAGCTCCAAGATCCTCAAGAACGGCACCGTGGCTGTCGCGTTCTTTGGCGACGGGGCGGTGAACAACGGGGCCTTCCACGAGGGCCTGAACATGGCCAGCATCTGGAAGCTGCCGGTGCTGTTCATCTGCGAAAACAACCAGTTCGCCACCGAGGTTCCCTTCAGCTACTCCAGCGGCAACCCGAGCGTGGGAAACCGCGGAGCCGCGTACGGCATCCCGGGGTTCGAGGTCGACGGGAACGATGTCCTCGAAGTCCACCGCGTCGCGGGTGAAGCGGTCGCCCGCGCCCGTTGCGGCGAGGGCCCGACATTGATCGAGTGCAAGACCTACCGCACGCGGGCCCACTCAGAAGGGATGGGTGATTTCACGTACCGCACCAAAGAAGAAGTGGCGGCGTGGAAGGAGAAGTGTCCGATTGTGCGGCTGCGCCGAGGGGCAGTGGGCAATAAGCAGTGGGCAGTGGGGGGCACAGCGGGGCAGGGCGGGACCGAACCGGACCAAGCAGGGGCAGGAGAGGGAGAGATTGGGGAGCAGTTTGATCGAGTTGATGCAGAGGTCGCAGCCCTCGTTCAATCATCTCGCGAATTCGCCGAAGCCAGTCTGCCACCTTCACCCGAATCGGCTTCAACACACGTCTACTCTTCCCCCGGTATTGCCCTGCCTGGCCCTGACTTGCCCGGCTCGGCCCGTGCCATCACGTTCGTCGCAGCCACTCTTGAAGCTCTCGACCATGCCATGGCGAACGACCCTGGTATCTTTGTGATGGGCGAGGGGATCGGGATTCGCGGGGGGAACTTTACGACGACAGCGGGCCTCTACAAGAAGTACGGGCCGGAGCGGCTGTGTGATACGCCGATCTGTGAGCGCGGGTTTGTGGGGCTGGGCTGCGGAGCGGCGATGACGGGGACCCGCCCGGTCATCGACTTCATGTTCATCGACTTTATCAACGATGCCTTTGGCGAGATCATCAACCAGATCGCCAAGATGCAGTACATGAGCAGCGGCCGCCTCAAAATGCCGATTCTGCTTCGCGGGTGTGGGGGGATCGGGCACTCCGCTGCGACGCACCATTCGGGGCTGTACCACTCGATCTACTCCCACATTCCGGGGCTGCGGGTGGTGATGCCATCGAATCCGTATGACGCGAAGGGGTTGATGGCCCATGCTCTGCGGTGTCAGGACCCGGTGATGTTCATCGAGCATCGCGAATTGATGTCGGTGAAGGGGCCGGTCCCCGAGGGACATTACGAGATCCCCTTCGGTCAGGGCCGTATCGTTCGCGAAGGGACCGATGTGACGGTCGTGGCGATCTCGTTCATGGTCCAGCACGCCCTCAAAGCCGCAGAACAGTTGGCAGGCGAAGGGATCAGCGTCGAAGTGGTTGACCCGCGCACGGTGTCGCCGCTCGACGCTGAAATCATCTTGAAGTCGGTCGCCAAGACCGGTCGCCTGCTGGTGCTCGACGAAGCGTTCAGCCCGTGCAGCATGGCTGCGGAGATTGTCGCACAGGTGGCCGACCGCGGGTTCAACGACCTGGACGCCCCGATCAAGCGGCTGCAGAGCACGTTCACTCCGACGCCGTATGCTCCATCGCTGGAGAAGGCGGTGGTGCCGAATGTTGAACATGTGATCGCTGCCATTCGAGAACTACTCGATGAGTAGTCGTTTGTCCTTAGTCATTGGTCATTCGTGAAGCCTCAATGACTCAGGACTAAGGACCACTTTACTTACGTCGCCCCGCTCGCCTTCCTCCAGCCCACTGCCTCCCATGCTCCCACTCACAATTCCCCGTCTTGGCTGGTCGATGGAAGAAGGCACGTTCGGAGGCTGGCTCCGGGCGGATGGGGATGCCATTGCTGTCGGGGACACTATCTTTGTCCTGGAGGGGGAGAAGGCCGCTCACGAGATCGAGGCGATTGATGCGGGGAAGCTGTCGATTCCGAAGGACGCTCCGCAGGTCGGGGATGTGGTGAAGGTGGGGCAGACGATTGCGTTCCTGCTCGCGGAGGGGGAAGTGGCTCCGGCATCGGTCGGGCCGAAGCCGGGCAAAGTGGCTGCAAAGGCCGTTGGTCCGATTCCTAAGCCAAGCACCCTCACTCCCAGCTCCTCTCCCCGGGGGAGCGGGGAGAAAAGAACAGAGCCGCAGCGGGTGGCGGGGCCGGCGGCGAGACGACTGGCGCGGCAGTACGGGATCGATCTCGATGCAGTGCCGACTCCCGATCCGACGGGGCGGGTGATTTGCGAGGATGTGGAACGGGCGGCACGCGGGTTGCGGCCCCTCAACCCCTCCCTTGAAGGGAATAGTGAGCAGGCTGTCTCGCTGGTGGCTTCACCAAGGGCACGGCGACGGGCGGGGATGCTGGGGATCGATTGGAGAACGGTCCCCGGTTCCGGACGTGATGGCCGGGTTCGCGAGCAGGATGTGATGGGCCACGTAGAAACCGGCAATGTCGCCCTCCAGCCGCCGCCCACGCCGGGAAGGCATCAACCCGCCACTAAGCTTCGCAAGATCATCTCGCAGAGGATGCTGGCCGGGGTCCACGAGACGGCACCCGTGACACTCTTCACGAAGGTCGATGCCACATCGCTCGTGAAATATCGCGCTGTACTCAAGGCTCAGAACCCCGCTGCGGTCCCCAGCTACAACGACATCCTCATCCAGCAGATCGCCGCCACGCTGGCGGAGTTCCCTCAGCTCAACGCATGCTGGCACGACGGAGGGGTCTGGACTTACAGCGAGATTCACATCGGAATCGCCGTGGAGACGCCGCAAGGGCTGGTCGCTCCAGTGCTGCGGAACGTGCCCCAGCTGTCACTCGCAGAGATCGCCGAGCAAACCAGGCAGCTCATAGAGCAGGCCCGCGGCGGGTCGCTGACACAGCCGCAGCTGGTCGGCGGGACGTTCACGATGACCAACTTAGGAATGTTCCACATCGATCACTTCACGCCGATCTTGAATCTGCCGCAGTCGGCCATCCTGGGGATCGGGCGAATCATTCGCGAGCCCGTGGTGCGCGGGAACGAGATCGTGATTGGCGAGCAGTTGAGTTTGAGTCTGACGGTGGATCATCGCGTGGTTGACGGGGCTCCCGCCGCGAAGTGGCTCCAGTGTTTATGTCAGAAAATACTCAGCCTTGTGGAAGTCCCGAACGTGTAGAGCTGCACCGCAACTCAACTTTCGAGACACCGTCCCCCGCTGCGCGAGTCTTCCCCCGGGAGATCGGATTACCGCGTCGTCGCCGGGGATGGCAGGGACGGGGAATTGACATCTCGATTCATCATTTCCGCAATCGCATCCGTGATTGCGCGAGCCATCCGCCGCGATCCTGTCTCGTTCAGATGGCAGAAAGGGTCGACGTAAATGGTCTCGATTGTCGTCCGAAACAGGGATGTCAGATCCAGCAGATTCACGCCTTGCTGTCGAAGGCTCGCTGCTTGCTGTCGCAGCTGAGGATACCCCTCGGCAATGAACTGGCCATACAGGATATCCAGGCTGTAGCAGTTTTCCTGCTCTTCCGCGGAAAGTGGCTTGGAACCCCGGTCATATTGATTGGGTTGAATCGCATGCAGATAAACGATCCCCTGTGACTCGCAGAAGCGGTGCATCATCAGCGAAGACTGCTGCCAGATCCGAACGGCTTCCACCAGGGCGGCTGATTCATTAGGGGCCTCCGGGTGCGGTCCCGAGTTTACGAAAGCCCGCTTGCGTGAGCGGCCTCTTCCGAGGAGCTCTGCCTCAATCTCCAGCAGGCCGTTTGATCGACTCTGAAACCGGAGAAACCAGATCAGTCGGTACGAGGGGAGCCTGTGGAGCCGGGACGCCTGTCCCGCCAAGTGCAGGCGATGGCGGGAACCGCGCAGTGAGAAGACCTGTTCCCATAATTCAGCATCCCGCGGGTCAATCACATTTCGGGTGCGGACGTGCCAGCCCTGGGGGTAATCCAGGGCCACATTGGATTGGAAGTTCTCGGCTGTCGTCAGGGCCAGTTCGTTGTAACCATCGAGGTTAATGACAATGTCGAACTCGGCCCCTTGCAAGGCCAGATAGTTGAGCGCCATCAGCCCCTGTGGCTGTTTGTAACCTGCCTGACACATTCGGACCAGGATCACTTCACAGTCACGATAGCGAGGTATCGACCGAATTCCGGCTTTCAATTCCTTCTCCGCCGCGCAGGTCATATGGAGCGCCACGGACCCGCCGCAAACGCCCACGATGACCCGTCCCGGTTGACGTTGAAAGATTCCATTCGAAGTGTCGAAGAACCCCCAGCGGCTCGTTCGAAGCTCGACCCCGTCGTACTGGGTCTTCTCGACGATCTCCGGGTTCTTGACCCAGCCAACGTACGGGTGAAATGTTTCAGTCTGGCTGGTGGGAACTCCACCCAGGGCAATGGGGCTATCAATGACTAGCTGGATGGCGGGGCTGCCTCCCTCAATCAACAGCGCCGACATCCACCAGCACCCCAGTTCAAAGAGTCCCCATCCCAGCAGCAGGGAGATTCCACGAAACAACCAGCGTCGGAGGCGTCCTGCAGGAGGGAACCGCTTGGAAGACTCCTGACCAGCCGCCACCATATGGACCTCGGGCATGACGATCTTTCCGTAATCCGCGTTAATCGCGGTAGGCCTGCGTCGTCAACGAGTAGCTCAACGGTCCCAGTTTGTACTGGAACTCACCGAACACGGCGACCCGACGATCATTCTTGGGGAACACCCCGTGATACCGTCCGTCTCGCAAATCAATGGAGACGGACTCCCATTTCTCATCCCGAAAGTCTTTGTCCTCAGAATCCGCTGTCCAGAAACGGACTCCGACCGGTACGGGATCGGCTGTCATTGACAGCTCAACTTCCCGCTCACGAGAGGCGTACTTCCAATCCAGAGTGGGAAGTGCTGTTCCCGTGGCCTGATGCCGGAAAAAAACAGCCACAGTGGTTAAGGCCAGATCACGTCCGGCATCCAGGCCATGACCCGCATTCGGGATCTGCAAGGCGTACTTGGGGCCATCCAGTCCATCCCAGTACAGATTCATCGCATCGACGACCCAGTACGGATCGTTCGTTCCCACTACCATCAGCTTGGGCAGCGCCAACTGTTTCCGATAGACATAAGGGTCCATCATCGAGAGCAGTTGTTTTTCGCGATCGGTTTCGGCACCGCTGGGCTTAATCAGCCCCTTGCGAGTGTAGTCATTGATCTGCTCGCTGTATGCACCCCATGTGTCCAGTTGGTACTTCATCTGTGCGGGGAAGTTCAACATGTTGATGACAATGGGGGCCGTCGCGATGACGCGTGCGTCCGCGACCGGTGTCAGCCAGCTTGTCCAACCACGTTTGGAAGCTCCCGTGATGACGAACCCTTTGGGCTTGATCTGGAACTGTTCCAGTGAAAACTGTTCCAGCGCGTCCATCGCCTTCGATGCACTTTTGACCATGGGAAAGAGCAGAGGCCAACTCTCGTCACCCGTTTCCAGGTATTTGAGCCAGGTTTCGGTGATGAGATCGTCTTCCACGCGATTTCCCAGCAGGGGCTGATTCGGCACGGCATGCAGTACGGCAACCCGCGCCCCGCACCGAATGGCCAGCGCTAACCCGAGTCCATGATCGGTCGGAATATTGCCAGTCTTACCTCCCG
>QWPB01000142.1 GCA_003671275.1 Planctomycetota bacterium
CCACCAACCCGCAAGTTTCCGTCAATTGCTTGACGTAGTCACAGCTCCCCGCCATTGATGTGGGAATACTGTGAGCAGTAAAGGCCACCTGTACCGCGTGCCGGGACTCCACGGGAATCTGCTGTAACGCGGCCTGCATCCGGTCGATATTGGCAGCGATGAAGTCCGGGTGGTTGAAGAACGAGCGGATCTTGTCGAAGCGGGGAGCGGTCTCTCCGAGCAGCTGCTGCACCGCAATCAGGTTTTCACGGTATTGTCGACAGCCGGAATACGAACTGTAGCCCGACACCACAAACACCAGGGCCGACTGAACACCATCTCGAACCATTTGCGAGATGGTGTCCGGCAACAGGGGGTGCCAGTTGCGGTTTCCCCAGTAGACCGGCAGTGGCACTCCCCGGGCCAGCAGCTCGGATTTCACCGCCGCGATCAGGTCACGAGTTTGGGCGTTGATCGGGCTGATACCGCCAAAATGCTGGTAGTGATCGGCAACCTCCAGAAGTCGCTCATGGGGAACATTGCGACCACGTAAGACATTCTCCAGAAAAGGGATAACGTCATCCGGCCCCTCCGGCCCCCCGAAGGAAACAAACAGGATGGCCTCATAGGGAAGAGACGGTGACATCCTCGACTCCTGTTCTGTAAGACAACCCCCACGGCACACCCAACAGATCCCCTGTTTGGCGGAACATGAGTGCCCGCTGCTAGTTTCGCATCATAAGGTTCTCGGATGATCTGACCAGTCGCCCGCGCGATGACTTCCGCAGTCTCGATTCGCCGATCTCTGCGTCAAACCGATCAGAAATTTTCGCCGATCCAATCCCCTGATTCGGTCGGTAGTTCCGTCGATACAACCGCACTGCCCCCCAAATTCGTCATCACGAATTCTTGACATTGCGCCACGATGCCTTATAACGATCGCTCGCTCCCAACAACTAGATGTTGGGGGTCCATCTGCGTCCTGCACAACTCATAGTGCGAGTTCTCTCGCATTTCTTACTGAAATTCTGCTGTTCCCGCCCTCTATCGGACGATAGGATTGGGTAGTCAGCGGATGTTCACACTGTTCCGTTGTACAGGAACTCTGCGCGCTCTCTGGATGGATCCACAAATTGAACGGAGCGAACCCGCGCCCACTGTCTGTCAGTGTCGCGCATTTCTAACACTCCCCGCTCGGGGATCTGTGCATGACGCACGCCGGGAAAGGAACATCAATGTCGAATGTGAAGACCAGCCCAGCTGTGGAACCAATGCGGATTGAGCCCTACTTCTGTCCTTTGAGTGGCGACCCGTTCGACACCGTGGAATGGGATCTCCGCACCGCAGCCATCAAGGATGAGAATGGAAAGGTCCTTTTCGAGCAGACCGACTGCGAAGTCCCCAAGGACTGGTCGGCTCTGGCCACCAACGTGGTCGTCTCGAAATACTTCTACGGAGAACACGGTACCAACGAGCGTGAACGTTCCGTGCGGCAGGTCATCCACCGCGTCGCCCGCACCATCGCCGATTGGGGGATGCAGGACGGTTATTTTGCCACATCACAGGACGGCGAAAACTTCTACCGGGAACTGGCCTGGCTCTGCCTGCATCAGCATGCCGCGTTCAACAGCCCCGTCTGGTTCAATGTCGGACTGTATCATCAGTATGGCGTGAAGGGTTCCGTCGGCAACTACAATTACGACCCCAAGCTGCGCCGCGTCCACCGGCCCGACACCCCCTACGAATTCCCGCAAGCCTCCGCCTGCTTCATTCAGTCGGTCGACGACAACATGGAAGGGATCATGCGCCTCGCGACCAGCGAAGCGATGCTCTTCAAGTTCGGCTCCGGCACCGGCTCGGACCTCTCCACCATCCGCAGCTCCCGCGAGAAGCTCTCCGGCGGCGGAACCCCCTCCGGCCCGCTCTCGTTCATGCGGGTCTATGACCAGATCGCCGCAGTCGTGAAGTCCGGCGGCAAGACCCGCCGCGCCGCCAAGATGCAATCCCTGAAGGACTGGCATCCTGACATCCTCGACTTCATCCAGTGCAAGCAGAAGGAAGAGAAGAAAGCCCGCGTCCTCATCGACAGCGGCGAGTACGACTCGAACTTCAACGGCGAGGCTTACTCGTCGATCATGTTCCAGAACGCCAATCTCTCCGTGCGTCTGAGCGACGACTTCATGAAGGCGGTTGAGAACGACAGCGACTGGCACACCCACTGGGTCACCAATCCCCAAAAGGAAGGCCCGACCTACAAGGCCCGTTATATGCTGCGGCAGATGGCCGAAGGGGCCTGGCTGTGCGGCGATCCCGGCGTACAGTACGACACCACGATCAACCGCTGGCACACCTGCAAAAAGACGGGGCCGATCAACGCCTCGAACCCCTGCAGCGAGTACATGTTCCTCGATGACACGGCGTGCAACCTGTCCTCGATCAACCTCAAGAAGTGCATGAACGCTGACGGCACGTTCGATGTCGAACGGTTCCGTAAAGCCTGTGCGATCATGATCACCGCTCAGGAAATCCTGGTCGATCATGCCAGCTATCCGACGCCGCCGATCGCCGAGAATTCTCACCTGTTCCGCCCGCTCGGACTGGGGTACGCCAACCTCGGCTCGATGCTGATGTCGATGGGAATTCCCTACGACAGCGACGCGGGCCGGGGCATCTGTGGAGCCCTCACCGCCCTCCTCACGGGTCAGGGCTTCGCGACCAGTGCCCAGATCGCCAGCACGATGGGGCCGTTCGCCGGTTACAAGGAGAACGAATCGTCGATGCTCTCGGTCATGCAAATGCACCGTGACGCTGTCGAGAAGATTCATCCCGCGTGTCCGGCCAGCCTCAAAGACGCCGCCCGTCAGGTCTGGAACGAAGCCCTGCAGAATGGTCGCCGCTTCGGTTACCGCAATGCCCAGGCAACCGTCCTCGCCCCGACCGGCACGATCGCCTTCATGATGGATTGCGACACCACCGGCATCGAGCCGGACATCGCGCTCATCAAGTACAAGTCGCTCGCCGGCGGTGGCATGATGAAAATCATCAACCGCACCGTCCCGGCGACTCTCAAGACTCTCGGCTACTCCGAGGACCAGGTCACCGCGATCCTCAAGTTCCTCGAAGAACACGACACGATCGAGGGGGCCCCCGAACTCAAGGACGAGCACCTCCCCGTGTTCGACTGTGCGTTCAAGGCAGCCAAGGGCAATCGCTCTATCGCCTGGAAGGCCCATGTCACGATGATGGCCGCCGCTCAGCCGTTCCTCTCGGGAGCCATCTCGAAGACGGTCAACATGCCCTCGGACTCCACGGTCGAGGACATCGAGCTGGCCTATATCGAGGGTTGGAAGATGGGACTCAAGGCCCTCGCGATCTACCGCGATGGCTCCAAGCAATCCCAGCCGCTCAACACCTCCAAGGGCAAGAAAGCGACGACCAGCGGTTCCGGCGACTCTGCCGTGCAGGCTGCCCCCGTGGCTCCTGCCCGCCGCCGTCTCCCGGACACCCGCCACTCGATCACCCACAAGTTCGTCGTGGGCGGACACGAAGGGTACATCACCGTGGGCCTGTTCGAGGACAACACCCCCGGTGAACTGTTCATCACGATGGCGAAGGAAGGCTCCACGATCGGCGGTCTGATGGATGTCATCGGCACCGAAACGTCGCTGGCCCTCCAGTACGGCGTGCCACTCGAAGCCTTGGTCACCAAGTTCAGCCACGCTCGCTTCGAACCGAGCGGCTGGACCAGCAACCCGGACATCCCGCACGCCAAGAGCGTCGTGGACTACATCTTCCGCTTCCTGGGGAACACCTTCCTCGCGGGCTACAGGGAGGCTCACGCCCCCAAACAGTACGGTGTCGCCACCACCTCGAAGGAGACCCCCGCCTCCTCTGAGGTGACCGCAGCTGTGAGCACGACGCCCGCAGCTGCGACGGTTACCACTCCGGCAGCGGCTACGAAAGCCATCCCAGCTGGCGGAGCGGTCTCGGTCGGTCACACGAACGGAACCAGCAGTCATGCGACCTCCAGTTCCGCTCTGCTGCCGCTGCTCAATCCCGATGTCGGCTCTGCCCAGCACGACAACCGCGATCAGCAGTTCGCCCGCTTCCAATCCGACGCCCCCGCCTGCGACGCCTGCGGAGCGATCACCGTAAGAAACGGCAACTGCTACCTCTGCCACAACTGCGGCCAAAGCATGGGCTGCAGCTGATCCGACGCCGAACCAGCGAGCGGGGGACGTAAGTCCCCCGTGCCTGAGCGACCGGTGCGGCGATTGAACGACAAGCACTCCGCGACTTTTCATGGTCGCCGGAGTGTTTGTCGTTTTGTTCTGTCTGATTTCCATGATAGATGGCTCGAAAGTCGACTCTATTCCAGAGAAGTCGGCTGTTGAGTAGGCAAGATGCCACAAATCGCCACATTTTATTCTACACTTGAAACATCCCACACTGTGGGATAGAAGTAAATAGTGAACACATGGGAGATGATGCATATGCTGCCATGCAGCAGTTGCTCATGGAGAATCCCTGTCTGGGGGATGTCATGCCGGGGTGCGGAGGGCTTCGCAAGTTGCGAACTTCGGATGTTCATCGCGGGAAGGGAAAACGTGGTGGGTCGCGAGTGATCTACCTGTATCTTCCCGACACTCGCTGGTTTTTCATGCTCGACATCTACAGCAAAGATGAAAAGGAGGATTTGTCATCCTCCGAGAAGGCCCTGCTCGCCCGCTATGCCGACCAGTTAAAGCAGCAGGCACAACTCGCCATTCCCAAACGTCGAAAGCTGTGATTCCGATGTCCACGAAAATTCGCCCACCTCTGTTTGAACGCCTGCAAACAGGTTTGCAGGAAAGCATCGCCCACGTCCGGGGTGAAATGACACTCCGCACAACCCTGCTTCCGGAGGAGCCCCCCGAGATCGATAACCAGACCATCTTTCGTCTTAGAGAGCGGGCGATGATGTCCCAGGCAATCTTTGCCCGAGTCCTGAATGTCTCTCCCAAGACTGTGCAAAGTTGGGAACAGGGTGTTCGGCAGCCCTCGGAGTCGTGTCGTCGTCTGATTCAAATCTTTAGCCTGCACCCCGAAATGGTCTGTCAAACCGTGGGGCTTCCGCCCGTGGCTCTCACAGGGGTTACCATCCAGCGGATCGGGAAAACAAGGACGAAAATCGTGATCGACCGACTCCCTTCCCGCAAAAGGCTTCCATGTAGCTGACTGATGCTCCACTCTGGCGTAAAACCAAGAACAACCAGTTCGCCCGTTTTCAATCCGACGCCCCCGCCTGCGACGCGTGCGGAGCGATCACGGTGAGAAACGGCAACTGCTACCTGTCCATGGGCTGCAGCTGATAAAACGCCGAACCAGCGAGCGGAGGACGTCAGTCCTCCGTGCCACGCCGAGTGCATCCCGTCTCCGCCGGTGATTCTTGAAGCCGCCGTGCGGAACCGTTTCCACACATGACCATGGGAACGTTCGAACAACCTCCCGCATGACACCCCCGACTTACGTCGGAGGCTCGCTCTCTCCACGCAACCCCATCGACACGCTGGACTCGCGTCCGCCGTTCGCATCAAAATTTCTGGCATACATCATCTCTTGCTCGTCTTCATAAAATCTCAACAATACCTCTCATGACACAAGGAAGTGAGCGTCGCGTGATCATCCTGGCCAGCCTGAGTCCATTTGGACGAGGCGGCAAGCGGGAGTGTTTTGTCGACCCACTCGACCCGGATCGCTGCATCAAAGTCCCCAGACCCGGCTATGAGCCCGAGGCGTTGTTCCGCGCGGCCCCGTGGTATCAACGCTGGCGGAAAAAAGTGGACGACTTCGACAAGAATTTTCGCGACTGGGAGGTGCTCAGCAAGCTGGAGCCCCAGTCTGATATCTGGCGTCACTTGCCCCGATGTCACGGATGGGTTCAGACCGATCGCGGGCGCGGACTGGCGATTGAAATGATTCGCGATCACGATGGTCAGATCTCTCGCAGCTTCAAAGACTACCTCTGGACGGAAGGTTTCAACGACGCGGCCCGGTTGGCCGTCGAAGATTATGTGACCCACGCGCGTCGTTATCCGCTCGCGACTCGAACCCTGGTGCTCTACAACTTCGCGGCGCAAGTCCGCGTGGATGGCACAGTTCGGCTCGTCTTTATCGACGGATTGGGAACCACCGAGTTCGTCCCGCTGTCGCTGTGGAGTCGCAGCGTGGCCCGCTGGAAATGCGAACGCAAAATCCGGCACATGTGGAAGCAGATTAAGGAACTGATGGCGCAGCGCGAGCGTGGTGAAAACCCTGGTCGCTGGGGCTTTTTGCTATCCCGCAAGTAACCCTGGCCCGCTCCGCATCACGAGATTGTTCCGCTGAATTTCCGCCCTCAGGGGTAACGGGAAGTCCGAAATTCACCGCAGTGCTGTAACGCAAACCCAGCACAAGAAAACACGGCAGTCCCCGCTTTCACAGGGACCGCCGTGCTCAGAAATTCAGGTTGTCCAGCGAACTCCCGGTCGCTGGGTACTTCCCTCAAGGCTCAGAACCCGGTCTCAACAAAACCGGGACGGGATGCTGTTAGACGCCGGGAATCTCCAGGTTTTCATCGCTGGCGATCTTGCGAATCTTCTGCAAGGCGCGGGTCTCGATCTGCCGAATCCGCTCCTTGGTCACCCCGAACCGTTCGCCCACCTGTTCCAGTGTCAGTGGTTCGGTCCCATCACCCAGGCCGTAACGCTGAATGATGATGTTCCGTTCCCGTTCTTCCAGCTGTTCCAGGATCGACATGATCACCTGATGCTGCTGCGCGTTGGTACGCACGGCCTCATAGGGGTTCAGGCGGTTGTCGGTGGAGTAGTCGAACATCTCGTCGGTTCCGGTTCGGAACCGATCACGGCGGGTATGCTCGTTCGGAATCGACCGGGCATAGTTCTTCATGATTGCCCAGGTGGCGTACGTGGAGAACTTGTTTCCCTTCGTGTAGTCGAATTTCTCGACCGCCCGGAACAGCGACATGTTGCCATCGCTGACCAT
This sequence comes from Planctomycetota bacterium, assembly GCA_003671275.1. Taxonomy (GTDB): domain Bacteria; phylum Planctomycetota; class Planctomycetia; order Planctomycetales; family Planctomycetaceae; genus TH-plancto1. The sequence continues at coordinate 7,003 of QWPB01000142.1, forward strand.
CTCAAAGAAGTTCGCCGCAGGGGTCATGTGCCGTTTGGCAATCGACACCACCAGCCGCAGATTGCTTCGAATCAGGAAGTTCTTGACTTCCTGAGCCTGCTCAATCAGATGCTCCAGCAGATCCACATCGCCGGTCTTGGGATGCTGTCGATCGATTCGTTCCCGCAGCTTGTTGGCCCGATACTTCAGGTAATTGAACTTCCGGAAGTAATAGACCTCCTGCTCGCGGCTGAGCAACGGGATCGAGTACAGGCTTGCCAGGTAGGGCGGCAGTCCGGGAGGAGGTTTAACCTTGCCCGACTTCTGATCGTGTTCGGGAGCCTGCCCCAGGATCTCGCGGTCAGCGTTCGGCGACTTGAATTCCGGACTGTCCATGAAGCCGATCGGCTGATCGAACAGGATACGGGTCCGCTCTTCGGAGACGATCCGGTAGATCGACGCCTTAGTCCGGCAATACTCCCCGGCCAGCAGGTCCGGAGTTGTGCCACGCCGGAACCGGCTATAGATCTCGCTCCGTTGCTCGTCCGAAAGTTGCTCCTGGGCATGCGGAAAGACCGCGTTCTCCGGATGATCCGCATCATACTTCTTGAGCGTGTATCGGATCGTCTCCGGCGAGCGATGAAACTCCTCGGACAGTCGCACACTGACCTCGGAGGGGCATGCCCCCCGACGAGCGAATTCGCGAGCTTTCAGGATGATGGCCCGGCGCTCCCTTTCGGACAGCTGGGTGAACTTCGAACCCCGTTCGATTTCCTGACCGTGTTCGTTCACGAAGCGTTCGACGGAAGAGTGCAGGAACCCCACGCGCGTGCGGTTACCAATCTTGAAGCGTCGACTGACCAGCCCGCGTTTCCGCCAGCGATCGACGGTCTTCGTGGACACGTTGTACTTCTTCGAAAGATCTTCCACGGTCAGCACGGGCTCGCCGACCTTGTCCACAGGCAGATTGACACTTTGGGAAAGGTCTTCCACGAACAGCCGGATATCGTGGATCGCGGTCGCCCCATCGATCCACAGATCGGGGTATGCATCCGGACGATAGCCTGTGATTTTCTCACAGATTTCCTGGTAGCGAAACTCAGCCGTTTCGACGAGATCATTGAGCAGCTGCTCCGCGCGATCCATTTGTTGAATACGCACATCAACCGGGATAAACCGTGTCTGTTGTTCGGTCAGCTGACGCAGGGCGGGGTGACGGTAGCGGGTCATGGTTGGAATCCTCCCAACACCCGGGGCTCAACTCTCATCATGAGAGGAGTTGCTCGGTGGACGGCGACGTCCGTAAGTCGCAACTGCGACGATGTCGCCAACGGTTTCGTCGAGGAA